>JAGOIB010000011.1:17725-30020 GCA_017995875.1 Saprospiraceae bacterium | reverse complement strand
CACTCGACACTCGACACTCGTCACTCGACACTCGTCGCCTAGTCGACAGCTTTGTCCAACGTAAACCCAAACGTAGAACCCTTGCCTGGTGTACTCCGCACATTGACGGATTGATTGTGGGCTTCCAGTATATGCTTTACGATCGAAAGGCCGAGGCCAGAGCCACCGGATTCGCGGCTCCTGCTTTTATCCACGCGATAGAAACGGTCAAAGAGATGTTTGAGATGCTTTTCTTCGATGCCAAGACCATTGTCTGAAACTTCCACAAGGATTTGTTTGTCCATCACGTAAAAACTCACCTTTGTCACGCCATTTTCAATACCATATTTGATGGAATTCAAAATCAGGTTTGTTAAAACTTGTCGGATGCCTTCACGGTCTGCCATGACCATGTAGGATTTATCGGCTCCTTCCTTAAAGGTGAGATTTACATTGCGGGGACGGGCATTGACTTCAAGGTCATTGAATACTTCCTTGACCAGTGATTTGATATCAAACTTCTGCAGATCAAGGATGAGATCTTCGGATTCAAGTTTACTGATCTCTTCAAGGTCTTGCACGATGGTAAGCAACCGGTCTACATTGGAAGCAGCACGCTCAAGATACTTGAGGTTGACGTTTTCATCATACAGGCCGCCATCAATCAAGGTGTAGATATATCCCTGAATGGAAAAGATCGGGGTCTTAAGCTCGTGGGAAACATTGCCAATGAAACGCTTCCTGTAAGCCTCAAGGGTTTTTAAGGTTTCGATTTCGTTTTGCTGCGTTTCTGCCCATTGTTGTACTTCCTGCTCTACACCATCCAGTATAGGATCAGTGCCTTTACGCAGGAATCTTTTATCGGGGACAGAAATCTTGGATTGTCTGATGATTTTATAAATCAGTTTGATGCGACGGTATATATACCGGTCGAGGATAAACTGAATTGTTAAAAAAGTAAACAAACCAATGGCCACCACCATGAAATATCCATAATTCCAATCGAAATCAATGAAGTACATCTTTTCCCCTATCCAGATCATTATCACGGCAAATAGTGTGATAGCCATTGCCCCAAGGAAAGACATGGTACGTAAGCTGATGTTTTTAAACATAGGGTTGCCGGTTATCGGAGCGAATCCGCAAGGATTTTGACACGATCAAGGATCAGTTTTAATTTATCAGGGTCTTCTTCAAGGATTCGAACTTCTTCTTTTATTTCTTCTTCGGTAAGTTTGTAGATAGATGAAAACTGACGAAAGTAAAGCTCCTTTAGCGAATCCTGTCTGGCTTTAGTGAATTCAGGAAGAGTTGCTTCGCTGAATTGCAAATCTAGCATCAGGTGGGCCAGTTGTTCGTCAGTTAGTTTTGAAGGCACCTTGTTTTCAGCTTGTTTGCAAGCCAGTATGGAAAGCGTCATCACGATGAGATAGGCTAATTGCCTCATGGCTTGTAGAGTTTTGGATAATGGAATCCAATAAAGCCTGCATGCTCGGGCTTGAATTTCTTCCAGCTACTGATCATGGCCTGGGCATGCACAATGCCACAGGTAGGGACATTGTCTATATGCACTCCGGCTAAATTATTGGCTACCATCGTAAACGTCGGATTGTGCCCAAAAATGTAGACAAACTGAGCATCATCCGGGGCAGTCCGCAAAACCTCATAAATAGTGGACGTAGAGGCCTCATAAATGTCATTATTGACTTTAAAACGGTCATCTGCCAGGCTAAATTCCTTTTTAAAAAATTCAGCAGTGGTCTTCGCCCTTTTGGCTCCGGAGGTAATGATATAGTCAGGAATCAACCCCAATATCTTCATTTTGTGCGCCATCATAGGAGCATCATGCAAGCCACGTTCGTCCAGCGGGCGGTCAAAATCTTTCAAACCAGGGTGATCCCAATTGGATTTGGCGTGACGGACAAAACAAACATCTTTTACTTCCATAGGACAGCATTACCTTAGCAAATTTATGTGTAAGCAAGGGGAATAACGCCATGATGTGAATCAAAACTTGCAGAAACACTTAATTAAACTGAAAACCAAGAGATAATAATGACCCTATAGACTCATGAAGGTTGTCCTTTTCGACATAGAAAGCCATATTACACCTGCTGCGCTGGAGGAGGCTCTTGAATTGGTAAAAGATACCAATGAATATGACCTTACCCAACCAGAGGAAGGATATTATCATTGCCTGTCAAGGCAACCGGACTATCATGTCGAAATAACACTGAAACCAGATGGTATTGCCATTGCCAAATGTCACTGCACTGTATTCAAAAAGTCAAAACAATGTAAACATGCGATTGCAGCGCTTTGGTTGCTCCGGGACCATATCCTCCGAAGCCGGCGCGCCAAATCAAAATCAAAGAATGAGAACATACTCCTGGGGGATGTGCTGAAGAAACTGAGCATTACAGAAATGCGCGGTTTCATTTCCTCGTATGCACAATCCCATAGTGCTTTTCGGGCGGAGATTCTGGCCAATTACCTGCACCTGATCAAGCGGCCGGATTATCATCATCTGCTCCTGGATATGACCCCGATGGATAAGTACGGACAGATCAAGCTCAATCGCAATAATCTGAAAACAGTCCGTAATATCATTTCGACATTACTCCGGCAAGCTCAACAATTACTAAAGGAGAAAGCCCTGGCAGAAACCATGCAGATCCTTGATGCGGCTTTGCATCATTTGCATCGATTGATGATCAAGGTGCCCCAGTTCCAGGAACAACTGGCCACTGAACTCAAGCTGGCGCTCAAATTATTTGATAGTTTATGCCATCAGCCTATGGCACCCAGACTACAACAAAATGCGATCGTCCTGGCTATTGACATCAGTAGCAGGGATGGTTATTCATTTCTCAAAGGGACCAAGCCATTGCTATTGTGCGTCGAACCATTCATGCTTGAAGAGAAAACAAGGAAAGAGGCATTTCGTCTCGCTGAGAAAAAGGTAGTTTCTGATCAACGCCAACAGATGCCATGGGCTAGTATGGTCATGCGATGGATGAGACTATGGTCACTGGAATCCAACGGAAAAGAATTGAAGCAAATCCTCACAAGATTGCTGCCTGACATCATCCTGGATTATAGTCGCTATGAAGAAAATGACGACATCCTCTACGCGATGGGATTGTTCAGACAAGAACAATATGATAAGGCCGTCGTCAAAGGCGTACTCCAGGCAGGACTCCGCGCCGCGCGGCAAACCGGAGACAGAAAACTTGCCGCTAAAATGGCCTATGATCTGAGCCTTACTTTCCTGGATCAGGAGGCATGGGAAGTATTGTTTGAACTGGACGCGGCTGACGCAACACGCATACTTAAAGTGTTGAAAGAATATTATCCTGCAGGATCAGATGACGTGGCAGATAGATTCTTACTGCATGGCTGGCATGCTACCGGACACCAGAATGAACTGATCGAGCTCCTGGGTAAAATCGGGGATATGGATTTGATCGTGGAATACGATGGAATACTTTTAAAAACGCATCGAACCGTACTTGAAGACATTTATGCTCAGCACATTCACTCCACCCGTGAAATGTATGGCGGAGTCATGGCCAGGCAAAAACTGAGCAATATCTTTGCCCATCTCAAATCAATCGATTTGTATACCGGCGTTTTGGAGAAAATAAAACTTATGGACAAGAAAAATATTGACACACCGGATCAGCAACCCACCTCTATCCGGGGTTTTGTTTTTGATCTTGATGGTGTCATCGTGGATACAGCTATCCATCATTTCCAATCGTGGAAAAAAATATTGAAAGAACTAGGCGCCGATATCACTGAGGAAGATGATCATCACACGCGTGGTGCAAGCCGTATGGAATCGCTTGAATACCTGCTCAACCGGTATGGCATCCAACTCACACAAGCGGAAAAAGAAAACTGGGCCGCTAAGAAAAACGAATATTATCTCGAAGCCATAGAACAGATCACCCCGCGCGATTTGTTGCCCGGTGCCCTGGCCTTTATGATTGATACCAGAAAAGCCGGTTTACGCCTTGCTTTGGGATCTGCCAGTAAAAATGCACGTGGCGTGTTGACCAAACTTAAGATTGAAGACCGCTTTGATGCCATCCTTGATGGTAATGATGCTGTAGAATCAAAACCCCATCCTGAAATATTTATTAAGGCTAGTAATGCACTTGGGCTTGATCCTGCAGAAGTGGTCGTCTTTGAAGATGCGGCTAAAGGTGTTGCCGCTGCAAAGGCTGCAGGTTGCCTTGCTGTAGGCCTCGGCGATCCGGTCACCTTGCAGGAAGCAGATTATGTGGTATCCGGCTTAGATAAAATAACTCCATCTCTTATCATCGAACAATTATCATGAAACATTATTTAGCACATCATCCCTGGCAAATCATTGAAGAAGATTTTCACCGTGAACATCATGAGGTAAGTGAAAGTATATACAGCCTGGGAAATGGAAGGTTTGGTTTGCGTGGAAATTTTGAAGAGGAATACTCGGGTAAAAGCCTCCGGGGTTCGTATTTCGCGGGTGTTTATTATCCAGATCTTACAAGAGTTGGTTGGTGGAAAAACGGTTATCCTGAATACTTTGCCAAAGTACTTAACGCGGTCAATTGGATCGGTGTCAACATCTTTATCGATGGAGAATCCCTTGACCTTGAAAAAATACAGGTCAGCAATTTCCGTCGCATCCTCGATATGCAACTTGGGCTGGTGACACGGACCTTTGATATGCACCCTCCATCCGGAGGCCTTCTGACCTTCCGGTTTGAACGCTTTTGCAGTATGGATGATCCTGATACGGCAGCTATTCAAATCAGCATCAAGTCTACCGGTTATCATGGTAAAATCACGCTGGAGCCATACCTCGATTTCGACGTCTACAATAAAGATTCCAACTATGGAGATCAATTCTGGGAGCGGGTCACAGAAGAACAAGACGATACGTATTCGATGGTTTCAGCCATTACGAAGAAGACACAGTTTACCGTAAGCTCCTTCATGCAAACGCATGTAGACGTCAACGGTCATGAAATCAAATTTGCTTCTTCTGCTGTCACCCCTATGAAGGTGAGCCGATTGTATAAAGTAGATATTAAAAACAGCGAAGAGATCATCCTCGAAAAATCAGTCGTCAATCTCAGCAGCTTATATGTACATCCGGATCATCAATCAGATGAAGGCAGGAAAAAACTAGAAGAAAATGCAGTAACAGGATATGCTGCTTTGAAACATAGCCACCGCAAAGCCTGGCAACGCATCTGGGAATATGCAGACATTGCTATCGAAGGAAATGTGATGGCGCAGCAAGGCATACGGTTCAATATTTTTCAGTTGTGGCAGACGTACACCGGTGCTGATGCACGCCTGAATATTGGGCCGAAAGGTTTCACCGGTGAAAAATATGGAGGTAGCACCTATTGGGATACGGAAGCATATTGCATTCCTTTCTATCTGGGCACCGCTGATTCCCATATTGCCCGAAACCTTCTTGTCTACCGATACCTGCACCTGCCCAAGGCTATTGAGAATGCAGCGAAGCTTGGTTTCAAAGATGGAGCAGCACTCTACCCTATGGTGACTATCAATGGTGAGGAATGCCACAATGAATGGGAAATAACCTTTGAAGAAATCCATCGCAATGGCGCGATGGTTTATGCTATCTACGATTATATCCGGTATACCGACGACACAGACTATTTGCTGGAAGGCGGACTTGAAGTGATAATCGGTATCGCACGCTTCTGGTCACAGCGTGTCAATTATTCGAATGATAAAAAAGCGTGGGTGATGCTTGGTGTCACCGGGCCCAATGAATATGAGAACAATGTCAACAATAACTTCTACACCAATTACCTCGCCAGGTGGTGCATGGAATATGCCGGTGAACAGATAACCTGGATAAAAACACAACATGCTGACGTATGGGCGAAAATAAAAGAGACTACAGACTTTGATGATAAGGAATTGGTTCAATGGAATGAGCGTACATCCAACATGTATTTCCCCTGGGATGAAGACCGTAAAGTATTCCTTCAGCAGGATGGATTTCTGGACAAAGATCTGATGACTGCAGATCAACTTCCGGCCGAGGATAGACCTATCAATCAAAAATGGTCCTGGGATCGGATCCTGAGATCTTGTTTTATCAAACAGGCTGATGTCTTGCAAGGCCTTTATTTTTTTGAAGATCACTTTGATGAAGATTCCTTGCTGAGGCATTTTGATTTTTATGAACCGATGACCGTGCATGAATCGTCCTTATCACCATGTGTGCATGCTATCCTTGCCTCAAGATTGGGCAAGGCTGAAAAAGCAAATGAAATGTATCTCCGTACATCGAGATTAGACCTGGATGATTATAACAATGATACAGAGGATGGTCTCCACATCACGAGTATGGCGGGTACCTGGATGTCCGTTGTACGGGGATTTGCCGGCACACAGGTGAAAGATGGCCAGCTGTGCATAGCTCCGGTATTACCTGCGGGTTGGAATGGCTTTGCTTTCAAGATGCACTACAGGGGCCGAATCATCGGTATTTCCGTGGCAAAAGGCAGTTGCGAGACCAGCCTTTTGGCAGGGGATTCCATTGAGATCATGGTCAACAATGAGCTCAGACAACTTTAATGTGGTTAAATCTGTACTTTTAGAATGTTTTAAACCTGGTAGATCTATTTTATGATACGAGTGATGATAGCTGATGATCACAACATGTTTGTCGAAGGTGTTGAATCAATCCTGGATGGAATAGACAATATCCAGGTGGTTTCGAAATGCTACAATGGGCTTGAAGTTTTTGAAAAACTGGCACATACACCTGCAGATGTGATTCTTCTGGACATCAACCTGCCGGGAATGAATGGCCTGGAAGTATGCCAGAAACTGAGCAAGGATTATCCTGTCGTAAAAGTGCTCGCATTGTCCATGCACAATGAGGAGAGCTTTGTAACAGAAATCCTGAAATACGGGGCGCAAGGTTATATCCTCAAGAATACGGGTAAAAAGGAACTCATCTCAGCCATCGAGGCTGTCTATGAAGGCCAATCCTACTTCAGTGAAGAAGTGACCGAAACCATCATGAAAAGCCTGGTTCATCAGAAATCAGGAGGCAAAAAATCCAACATCCTTTCTCCTAAGATTTCAAGGCGGGAAAAAGAAGTACTTGAACTGATCGTTAAGGAGCATACAACCCAGGAAATTGCGGATACGTTATTTATCAGTCTGAAGACTGTGGAGTCGCATCGCCGGAGTTTACTGACCAAACTTGGCGTAAGGAATACTGCCGGCCTGGTGCGCGTTGCCCTGGAAAATCAGTTGATTAAACAGCCTTAAGGGCTGAGAATATAAGGAATTAATGACCGAATACGTTATACGAGTAACCCAATTTCATTATCAATTTCATTTCAAACAATAGCACACTGAAATTGATATTTTTGTTTCGCCCCTTCGTTTATGCTATTAAACTATCCGTGCAACCACACCTGGATATGAAGGAGAACTATTGTTTTACATCCAAATCGAGCATGTTCAGTATCCTACTGACTGTGTTGTTATGTGCCCTCCCACTGCGTGGATCCACTCAGGTAAGTGAGGCTTTATCTAATGCCCAGCTCTATCGACTCATAGCTCAACTCGAACAGGAAGGCAAATATAGTGATGCTGCAGAAGCCTATCGAATCATTGCCGAACGGGACCTGGCTGAAATTGAAAACATGGACAGGGCCATCCGTAATTATATTGAGGCCCAGAAATTATTTGCCCGTGCAGGTGATTCGATGCGCATGTATCAGACGATGACCGACCTGGGCAGATTGTATTCCGGCAGTGAATACTACCAGGAAGCTATCTCCATGTTTGAAAAAGTAGAATCCTATGCTGAGCGGAACCGGGACACCCTGATGTCTGCCCGTATGCTCCAACAGATCGGAGAAATCTATATCGTCCGCAAACAACTCAATGAAGCATCTATATACTTTGAACAGGCCAGCAAATTAAATTTATCAACACAGGACACCTTGCTCGCCACTATCAACCAGCTAACGATCACGGCTCTTAGTGGACACAAACAATTGTTTAAAGACCTTCCGGACTCACTTCGTCTGGACCTTACGAGGTATGACAGTATACGCTATCAATCTTTTCTTCCGTCCATCCATCTCCACGTAGGCATGTACAATATGTATGCGAAGAAATACAAACTGGCTTTGTATTATTTCTCGCAAGGGTTGCGCCTTGCCGGTACGGATATCTTTGTCAAACGTGAGTTATTCAGAAAACAAGCTGCCTGTTATGAGCTGATGCAAGACTACCCTGCCGCCTTGCAAGTCATGAAGACCTACAACAATTTCAATGACAGTCTCAATGATGTTGGCAAATCAACCAGCATGCAGCAAATGCTCCTCAAATACAAGGATATCGAACGTGAGACTGCCTTGCAGGAAATGGCGCGTGACAGGAATATCACTATGTTGAAATCGAGATTGTCAGGCTTCCTGAGTGGTGCATTGTTTGTTGGTGCGATCATCATGTTGATTGTAACTTATCTCATCATCCGTGGCTATCAACAGCGCATCAATTCCAACCAGATCATTGCCAATCAGAATGAGGAAATCAATCAGCGGAAGATCATAGAGCTGGAAAGTAACCGCAAGATAGAATCGATCAGCAGCATGTTGCAGGGCCAGGAGGTAGAGCGGGAGCGCATCGCTCGTGATCTGCATGATAGTCTCGGTGGATTGTTATCTACAGTCAAACTACACTTTGATGCTATCCAGGCGAAAAACCCTGAAATCACTACTCAAAAAGAATACAACAAAGCCTACAACCTGCTTGATGCTGCTTGTAATGAAGTACGGACAATATCCAATAATATGCAACCGGGTGCACTGCTCAAGATGGGCATTGTACCTGCCATCAAAGACCTGGTCAACCGGATTGAATCAGAAGAAACACCGCACATCGAGTTCATTCACTATGGCTCTCTCAATGATCTTCCGATTGGAGTCAATCTCAACATCTATCGCATCGTTCAGGAGTTGCTCTACAATGCGCTCAAACATGCCAATGCCAACGAAATACTTATACAGTTGATTCGCAACGAAGAGGATCTTGAGATGATGGTCGAAGATGATGGAAAGGGCTATGATCCTGTCGAAGTTAAAAAAGGAATGGGCACCGAGAATGTCGCGGCGAGAGTCAATTTCTTAAAAGGCGAAATTTCCATCCACAGTGAAATAGGAGTAGGTACTACTACTACGATAACGATTCCTTATACACGAGAGACTGCTGAAAAGGAGGTGTTCAGTCAGATTGACCCTGAGGTTTTTGAAAAAGGCGAAAGCTAAGAGCATAGTGCAGAGAGCATAGGGCGCATAGAGCAGAGGGCATAGTGCATAGGGTAAAGTAATTGTCTGGAAACAGAATTTGCTTTTTATCAATAGTGAATAACTAATATTTCGAATGGGTAATCCATTAGAATACGGATTAATATTGTATCCGCAACAGCATTTTTTTTTGCGAGGGTGGACTACACTTTAAATGCAATTACTCACGAACATGAAATACTTTCGCCAAGGCTTCGGTATTCAAAGCCGGAATGCATAATCCATAAGAATAAGGGAAAAGACTAAAGTAATGGGTTCGGTATGCATAGCAGAACGTCGGTCTTTAATTGGTATTTCGATTGGGATCGGCTGCATACAGCTTAATTAATTGAAATACCTGATATTGTTCTTCCTCATTGTACGGATAATAACATCGTATATAGGGGAAATTGGGCGTTGGAGCAAAGGGTTCAGGACGACCTAAAACAAAACAGGTTTTGCTATCAGGAAAATATTTAAATATTGAAACCCGATTTTGACCTTCTGGGCCAGTGATATTTTTAATGATCCATTTTTGATCATCCGTTCCTGTAGGCAGATTAAAAAAAGGTTCGCCGCTAATCCAATTTAATTTGGTATAAGTAAGATAAAGATTTTCGTATACTATATTGTATTGAGGAATGTGACGTTCATCTTCAGTATAGCCTGCAAATTTTAGTTGCATTTGAAAAGCCTCCGTTTGAGACAAAACCAACCTAAGATTATTCGTGATAGCAAAATAGCCAGGAAGGTCTTGTGTGTTACCTGTTTTCATCGGTCCTGATATAATATATGTATCAGATGGGTTCAAGATGGTAGACGAAATATCAGACATACAATAACCATTGCCCGGAGAAGTCATCAACTGTTCATACTTATAATATTGGATACCCTGTAAAGAACTCTCAATTGGAATAACACTTTTATCTGAAATAGATTTTTGTGATTCTGCCTTACAAACAATTAACATTAGTATTAGGGATACTAATGCTTGTTTAAATGTCGATTTCATAATTGTATAAGTTTAAGGTTAATAAATGATTTGATACACTCAGATTTGAATTTATTTACAAAGAAATTGACAGATCAGAGTTACATGTATACTGATTTATCATGATTTTGAATTATCTCATTCACCCCTACTCTTCTTGGACGCCCTATTCTTCAATGCCGGCGTTTTCGGCAGTTCCAATTTATTTCTGTCAGCAGAAGACATCTTCGATTCCGCCAGTGATACTGTGAGAAGAACATGATTTTTATTGGCTATCACACAATTGCCAGCAATCTTACCCGGAATGGGTAATCCATTAGAATAAGGATCAAGATTGATTAAGTCATAGCATTTTTCTTGCGGCGGCTGACTACATTATCAATATATCCACTCATGAACATGAAATACCTTAGCCAAGGCTTCGGTATTCAATACCGGAATGCATAAACCATTAGAATGAGGATTAAGATATCATCCGCCATATCAATATTCTTGGCTGATAAAAAGACTGATCTGTTTCATGACAGTCCATCTGCTCTATGCTCTATGCCCTTTGCCAACAGAAAACTGTATTTTTGCCACTTACATATCCTACAGACCCATCATGTTACACAGTATTTCTCCGATAGACGGCCGTTATGCAGACAAGACAGCGGTGCTGGCATCGTGCTTTTCTGAGGCAGCCCTAATGCGCTTCAGATGTTATGTCGAGGTGGAGTACCTCATCGCGCTGGCAGAAACCGGTATCATACCCGGACAGCGTCTGGCTCCGCAACAAATTGAGCTATTACGAAGCATAGTAGCTACTTTTTCGGATGAAGATGCACTCGCGATTAAAAAAATAGAAAGTAAGATCAATCACGATGTCAAAGCGATTGAATATTTTATCAAGGAAAAACTGGAAGGAAGTGATTTAAGCTCATTGCGTGAATGGGTGCATTTTGGGCTTACGTCACAGGATGTCAACAACAGTGCATTCCCGTTGATGATACGTGAAGCGTATAGATCCCATCTTATTCCTGCAATTAAAGCAACAAGACAAGTCATTTATGAATTTGCTATGCAGACGGCAGGCATGCCTATGCTCGCCTATACGCATGGACAACCGGCATCTCCGACCGTCCTGGGCAAAGAAATGATGGTGTTTGTGGAAAGACTGGATGCACAGATTATCCAATTGGAAGCCGTTGAATTGAAAGTCAAATTTGGTGGAGCTACCGGCAACTTCAATGCTCATGCGGTTGCTTTTCCTGCGGTCAACTGGAAGGAATGGGCTGATCATTTTACAGATTCGTATATGGGCATCAAGCGCTATCGGTACACAACGCAGATAGAACATTATGATCAGCTTGCTGCCTTGTGCCATGCCACCATGCGGATCAATACGATACTGATTGATTTCTGTCGTGATGTGTGGACCTATATTTCAATGAACTACTTGTCCCAGAGAGCGAATCCGGATGAAGTGGGTTCATCGGCCATGCCGCACAAAGTCAACCCGATTGATTTTGAAAATGCGGAAGGTAATCTTGGTTATGCAAATGCGATATTCGGGCACCTGGCTGATAAATTACCTGTCAGCAGATTGCAGCGCGATCTTACAGATAGTACGGTGTTGCGAAATATCGGTGTGCCTGTAGCGCATAGTTATTTATCCCTACTATCTATACAGAAAGGCATGAAGAAAATCTCTGCCAATGAATCCATGCTATCTCAAGATCTTGATGCCAATTGGTCTGTTCTTGCAGAGGCTGTTCAAACCATCCTTCGCAGAGAAGGCGTCGCCAATCCATACGAATTATTGAAAGACCTCACACGGGGCAAAGAGCAGATCACAAAAGAACATCTTCGTGTATTCATTGAGGGTCTTGATGTGCGCGAAGAGGTGAAGGAGGAGATGCGGAGGTTGACACCATCGGGGTATACGGGGATGTAATGACGATTGACAATTGACGATTGACAATTGACGATTGAC
>JAGOIB010000011.1:0-17625 GCA_017995875.1 Saprospiraceae bacterium | reverse complement strand
TCGTGTATTCATTGAGGGTCTTGATGTGCGCGAAGAGGTGAAGGAGGAGATGCGGAGGTTGACACCATCGGGGTATACGGGGATGTAATGACGATTGACAATTGACGATTGACAATTGACGATTGACGATTGACGATTTTCTTTAGACTGCAGACGCCAGATATGCAGATGTCAGACTCAGGACACTTGCCCTCGCTATTTGAAGTTTTATAACTTCAAATCTATATACCAGATCTATTCCTTTTTTATATACTATGAAAGGCGGTCTGTGACCGCCAGAAAAAATCTAAACTTACGCCTCACAATTCACAACTCACAACCGAATACCCAATAACGATCACAGATTATCGTTCACAGATCACTGATCACTCCGTCCATCCGTCCAATAAAGCCACTTATACACTCTTTCCCCCCATCTATTTAGTCAGGATTGTATCACTTCCTGCGATCGTATAGATTTCATAAAATTATGTTTTATGAAAAAGCTGTACCTGATTGCGAGTCTGCTGCTTGCTGAAGTAAGTTTGTCATATGCACAAAATATAGGTTTAGGAACCCTCAGCCCGGATGTCTCAGCCTTATTGGAAATAAAGAGTGTCGACAAAGGTATCCTCATCCCACGCCTTACAACTGCACAGATGATTGCGGTCACCAATCCTGCAAAAGGATTAATGGTCCTGGATACTGTAACAAACCAGCTGATGATAAATATGGGCACCTCCATTTTACCTAACTGGCAATCTGTTGTAATCGGTAGTGGCTGGTCATTAAAGGGTAACAGCGGCACCAATCCTTTAATCGATTTTGTAGGAACGCTGGATAATAAGCCCTTGATATTCGGAGTCAACGATATTCTTTCAGGAAGAATTGATACCAACTGGAATGTGGCTTTGGGAATGGGGGCCTTTAATTATGTCACCACCGGCTATGGTAATGCAGCCTTTGGCCAAACGGCATTATGGAAAACGACTACTGGCAATTACAACAGTGCCCTCGGAAGAGGTGCATTGAGCCAGAATATCAACGGAAAAAATAATACTGCTGTCGGAAAATATGCACTGTACAGTAATGAGGCAGGTCATAATAATGTTGCCATGGGTGTCGGGGCGTTAATGAATGATACACTGCCAAACAATATTGTGGCCATTGGTGATTCTGCATTGTATACACAAAACTATTTTCCCGGGTTTGCCGGCAATAACACAGCGGTTGGTTCAAAAGCCCTGTTTTCGAACACCACAGGTCCATACAATACGGCATTGGGTCATTTGGCATTGTTTCATAACACTACGGGAGGCCTCAATACGGCGTCAGGAGATCTCGCATTATTCTACAATACAACCGGCGAATTAAACGCGGCATTTGGGCAAGGTGCATTATACCAAAATACAACCGGAAACAGAAACAGCGCATATGGGGCCGGGGCCATGTTTTCAAATACCACCGGCACCCACAATGTGGCACTTGGCGCAGATGCATTACACGAAAATAAGGTGGGCTTCGGAAATACTGCAGTGGGACACAGCTCTTTGTTTTCTTGCACCGGGAATCATAATATAGCGATTGGCTTTCAGGCAATGGTTTGGGATACGTCTGGAAGTTACAATATCGCGATGGGTACGAACGCCTTATTTTTTGGAAGGAATGCTAATCGCAGCGTGGCCATAGGATATCAATCCCTTGCATTGCACAAAAATGGAGACAGGAATATTGCCATCGGGGATGAGGCATTGTATGCAGACACTACGGGCATGGACAATACATCAGTGGGTTCAAGAGCAATGTATAGTAACCGGTCTGGCGCTTCCAATACGGCCATCGGATCAAAGGCCATGTATTCCAATAGCACCGGACACAGTAATGTGGCTATTGGTGTACACGCACTCTATAAAAGCACTACAATAAACAATCAGCTAGCTGTTGGCGATTCGTCACTGTACAATACCATTGGCGGTAGCGGACGAAACACCGCCCTTGGTTCAAAAGCATTATACACAAATACCACAGGGGCAGACAATACTGCCACAGGATACCAGGCATTGGCATCAAATACTAACGGGTATTCCAATATGGCCAATGGAAAATTTGCATTACTTTCCAACACTACCGGGTATTACAACACGGCAGCAGGCACTGCCGCCCTGGGTGCCAATACGACCGGGACGGCCAATACTGCGCTTGGTAACGCATCTTTACAAAGTAACACAATGGGAACAGACAATACCGCTACTGGTGATGCTGCACTATATACAAACACGACAGGTTCATTCAACACAGCAACCGGTAAATGGGCTTCTAATCAAAACACAACCGGAATGCATAATACAGCTGTTGGTGATTTCAGTTTATTTATAACTACTACAGGTGATTATAACACTGGAATCGGGAGCTCAGCAATGAATTCGAATACAACCGGATCGTGGAATACCTGTATTGGTGAATATGCCAATGTAAGCACCTCCAACCTGGAGGGCGCTACAGCTTTAGGCGCGAGTGCAGTAACGAATGCCAACAATAAGATTGTCATTGGGGCAAATATTGGTGGTATGGTCATCGGCGGATATACAGGATGGAGTAATTTAAGCGATGGACGGTTTAAGGAAAATATTATGGATGATGTGCCAGGATTAAGCTTTATTACAAAACTCAAACCTGTTACCTATACGGTAGACCAAAGGAAATTAGATGTATTCCTTACCCAAAATATGCCTGATAGTATTGCCCAACATTATAAACAAACCGATGAAACCTATGAAAAAGCAAATCAAATAAGACAAACCGGCTTTATAGCCCAGGATGTAGAAAAAATTGCAAATGAATTAGGTTATACCTTTGATGGGGTCAATGCCCCAAAAAATGACGGAGACAATTACAGTATTGTCTACGCCCAGTTTGTGATGCCCCTCGTCAAAGCCGTCCAGGAACAGCAACAGCAAATAGAAGTCCTCCAAAAAGAAAATGCTGATTTAAAAGCAAGGATGGAAAAACTGGAAGAAAAATAACAAGTGCACCAGTACCTCGACATCCATTTCGTAAATTAGATCGAAACAAACCATTCGCTATTGACCTATCGGGATATCATATGGCCACTATATTTCATCCTGAACATGTTCCCGCTATGTCATGGCCAGGACTTTCCCGAATTGCATTTTGATCATATCACGGTAAAAGAAGGACTCAGCAGTAATGTGGTCAACTGCATCACAGAAGATCAGCAGGGTTTTATCTGGATTGGTACTATCAATGGGCTCAACAGGTATGATGGCTATCGTTTTAAATATTATTATCATAGCAATACTGACACTAATTCATTGGTGAACAATAACGTTCAGCGTTTGTATTGTGACACCAAAGGGAGATTGTGGATGAGCACAGATGATGGCGTAAGCTGCTTTTTACCTGCTGAAAACAGGTTTATCAACTACAGCACCAAACTCAAAACACCTTATACCTTAAAAATTAATGGGAGTACCGGAATCTACGAAGATGATAAAGGTACAGTATGGCTTTGCAACCAGGAAGCTGTTATTTACCAGGTGCTGGAGGACCTGACCTTACAGGAAGTCCATCTTGACTTGCCGGATTTTTCATTCTACAACCTGAGCCCAAAAGGTTATGAAAATATCTACAGAGATAATAATGGGAATGAATGGGCCTTTAAAGCAAACAGAATATACCTACTTAACAACTTCACCAAACAAGCGGATAAAATATTTTATTTCCCTGAGTTACTAAAGTACCAGGTACTGCGAATCCTTCAGGATACAAGAGGCAATTATTTTATCACTACCTGGAAAAATGGCGTTTTTCGCCTTTTGCCCGAACGAAATATGCTTCAACCTATTACCTCGCTACCTGATCATGTATTTACGGATGTTGCGGAATGGACCTATATGCAGGAGAATTGGATTGTCTGTGCAGATGCGAACTATGGACTATACCTTGTAAGGCCTGCTGATTATTCCTCCCGAAAATATAGTTTTATTCCGGGTGATCCATCTGCCATCCAGGGGAGTCAATTCAACTCATTATATATAGACAAAAGAGGCAACCTATGGATAGCTTCCAATATGGGCATTAATAAAATAACGAAAGAACAAAACCTATACAACATTGTCCCTATTACGGAAAGTGGAACTGTCAACTACCAGCATACAAAAAGTGGGAATGTCTATAGTTTTTTTGAATTTGAGAATAGTATTTGGATCTCAAAAAGATTTGTATCCACCCTTGAATATGATACCACCTTCCAATTAAAAAAACATTATTTCAGCTTATATCCACTTTCATCCACCCATTCCACCGCCAATGGATTCGCTTATTATTTCTATAAGGATAAAGATGATTTATACATTTCGACAGATAGTGGGCTGGTTTGTATTGATTTGCTTAAGGGTAAGTCCACATTGTATTTTCCACCGCAGACACTGACCTATTCCAATTTGCGCACGATAGTGTCGCTTTCCGAAGAAGAACTCTTGATCCGCTCCTTTGACAAAGGGCTTTTTGTTTTTAATATCAGGGAAAAACGATTTACCAAAACTTTTACGAACAACGATACATGCAATACGTGTTTGCCGCTTCGGATCAACTATCTGATGAAAACACGTAAGAATGAGATATTTGTCACGGCGGATAAAACTGGAAGGAGCCTGCTCCGATTTGAACCGGAAACAGGCCTGTTTAAGACTGTAAAAGCTGAAAATGAAGACAAATTCCAATTGCTTGCCAGTAATTTATTTGGCCTGGACGAAGATGAGAAAGGTTATTTATGGATAACGGGAACCGCCGGTCTTTTTATTTATGATCCTGCCACAAATACTGTTTTGGAGCAGAAAAATGACAATGAGCAAATTGGTGGGTTGTCAAGAATTTGTTTTGACAATGATGGCAATGCCTGGGCTAGTGGTAGCTCCGGGATATGGTGTTACCTCAAGACCCGGAAAAAATGGATAGGCTTCACGAGTGAAGACGGATTACCGGGTAGTGCGTTTGATGGGATCATAGCGAAAAGGAAAAATGGAGATATTATTTCCGGACTCGAAGGAGCCATCGCTATTTTTCATCCTGATCAATTAACCCAGCAGCAAAAGGGTTACCCAATAGTAGTCACGGAAGCTATCGTCAACAAACGCACCGTTTCATTTCCGCTGATTACCGGTATACCAAAAAAGTTAATTATTTCCCCGGGGAGTAATTATTTTTCTGTTGATTTCGCTATGCTCAATTATCTCAATCCGGTATCAAGCCATTATTACTATAAGCTCGATCCTTTGATGAAGGAGTTTCAAGTAAATGATAACGGACATATCAATTTCAATGGCTTGGCTTCGGGCCAATATACTTTATACGTGCGGGGTGGTGATAAAGCTGGAAATATCTATCCCCAGGAAGATACCCTAACGATTGAAGTTGAACCTACCTGGTTTCAAACGGTTGTATTTAAGGCAGCCTTGCTATTCTTGCTGGCAGGAGGTACACTACTTTTTATCAGGAGAAGGATTACCACCATCCGGCAAAAAGCATTATTCCAGCAAAAAATAGTGGAGACGGAAATGCAGTCTTTACGGGCGCAAATGAATCCTCACTTTATATTCAACAGCCTGAATAGTATTGAGAATTTTATCATGCAGAATGAAAAGAGACTGGCGAGTGATTACCTGAATAAATTTGCCCGACTCATACGAATGATACTGGATAGTAGCCGTAGCGAAGTCGTCCCTCTCTCAAAAGATATGGAGTCGCTACAACTGTATATTGAACTAGAACAGTTGCGCTTTGCTGGTAAATTCAGTTATCAAAGCTACGTTGACCCACCCTTACTAAATGGGGATTACAAAATTCCTTCCCTGTTGATCCAACCTTATGTAGAAAATGCTATCATTCATGGTATTGCCCACAGCGAGAAGGCCAACCTACAATTATTCGTCAGTGTCGCGTTGGATGGGGATACCATTAAATATATCATAAGGGATAACGGTGTAGGACGCAAACAAGCTGCTGAATACAATTTAAGAAATAAACCCGGGCACCAAAGTGTGGGCCTTATGATCACGCAAGATCGTATTTTGCATTTCAATCAGAAGCATCAGGCCAACGGGCTAGTTCTCATTAAGGACCTGTTTGATGAGCATCAAGAGCCATCAGGAACACAAGTCGAGGTAACTATAAAATATCATTGATTATGGAACTGCTAAACGCAATTATTGTGGATGACGAAAAAAGCAGCCTGCAAAATCTGCAGCTCAAAATTGCGGAATACTGCCCGGATATATGCGTTATTGGTTCAAGCGAAAAGCCGGAAGAGGCCATTGAATTGATCCGGCACCATAAACCTGATGTGATCTTCCTTGATATAGAAATGCCAAGGATGAGTGGTATGCGTATGCTGGATGAATTGAAAGACTATGCCGGTGAGGTTATTTTTACTACAGCCTATGCCCATTATGCTGTGGATGCTATCCGGATCAGTGCATTTGATTACCTGGTAAAGCCTGTGTCTATCGGGGAATTACAAAATGCGGTGGCCAGACTCGTCAGGCTTAAACAAAGTGGAACCAAAGAAAGGTTGGATATTCTACGCCAATCTGGTTCAACCAGTAAAAATCAGGAGGACAAAATTGCTATCCCTTCCAGTGAAGGCCTTGAATTTATCGAGATTAAGGGCATTGTCCGAATTGAGTCAAGTTCAAATTATTCCCGGATCTTTTTAACCAATGGAAAAAATATGTTCGTCACCAAATTATTGAAAGACTTTGAGGATCTCTTATTACCTTATCATTTTTACCGTGTGCATAATTCCCACCTTATCAATATGGCCCATATACAAAAGTACATACGGGGGGATGGTGGCCAGGTGGTGATGCAAAATGGAGACACCGTAGATGTGTCGCGTAGGAAAAAAGAAGAATTCCTGCGGCTGATGGTAAACAATTGACGATGTACGATTTTGGATGTGGGAATTTTGAAACTCTAATAGAGCCCATATCCATCATGAATAATTTTTTCCCTCCTTATAATTTTATATCTTAGAGTTACTATTCTCTACGCCAATAGAAAAAACGTACTTATGAAAAAGAAGACTATGCTACCTGGATTGTTGTCTGTAATGGCATTCCTGATAGCTTGTACTCCTAAGCCTGAAACACCCGTTGCCGTGGTGATTGACAAAGAACAAATCAAAAAAGAAATTCAGGCCAGAGAAGATGAGTTTGCTGCATTATATAATGGCGGGGTAGTAAAAGATATCGGTTACTATGCAGAAGATGCAACCACCTTTTTTCAAAACACTGCCCCATTAGTCGGCAAGAAAGCGATTGTTGAATTCTTAACATCTGATCTGGTTTCCAATACCAATAAAATTTCATTTAAGACAAACGATGTTTTTGTCTCCAGTGATGGTGCACAGGTCGTTGAAATTGGTTATTTTACAGTGTCGGATTCTACCGGTACAGCAATCAATACCGGTAATTATATGAGTCTATTTGAAAAAAGGGACGGCAAATATGTCTGCCTAAGGGACATGAGTGCGTCTGACAGACCGTTAGAATAAAAGACCCGAATTATAGTTTAGTAAAGAGGCTGCCTGAAGCGTATTCAGACAGCCTTTTTTTCTCTCCAGCACTGCAGAAGCATGCTTTTATTGCGTGCTTATCTTCTTCTACCGCCACCACCTCTTGAAGCGCCACCGCTATATCCACCTCCGCTTCTCGATGCACCACTATAACTACTGTTGCTGTGCATGGTGCGGGAAGCTCCCATAGAAGATGTTGATGGTCGTGATGCTGGTGATGTAGAAGGGCGTGATGACGGTGTTGTGGAAGGTCGCGTTGCGGGCGATGTGGAAGGTCGTGTTGCAGGGGAGGTGGAAGGTCGTGTTGTTGGCGATGTCGTAGGTTTTGATGCTGTAGAACTCCCTGTGGATGGCCGAGTAGCGGCTCCAGTTGAAGGACGCGTGTTCGCCCCTGTGGATGGCCGGGTGGTCGCTGAACCCCCTGTAGAAGGTCTCGGAGTTGCTGCAGCCCCTGTGGAAGGGCGGGTGGTCGCACTATTGTTCCTATAATTGCCACTGGCATTATTATGAGCAACAGTATTTGAGTAATGCCTGTTGCCATGGTAGTTGTTATAATTATTATGATTGACGATTACTGTTGTATGCCCATAACCGTGATACCCGTGATAGTAATACGAATGATGTCCCCAGTAAACGCCCACAGCCATGACCGCGAAAGGAGAATAATAAGGTGGGTAATACCCATAATAGTATGGAGGATAATACGGTACATAGACCGGAGAATAAACATACTGAACAATGGGTGCTGATTGAACCACTACTGTCTGCGTCGTAGTTGTAGTACCCGCGGGGACAGGATCATCCCCCGTGTACCCGGGATTAGCCGTAACAGATTTACCTTTAGGTTCAATAATATAATCCTTACCATACAAGTCTTCGTCGCCGACGATTTGCATAGTTACTTCACCTTTATCATCTTTAGAAACTAAAATGACAGCAACGTCCTGCGTTTCCTTTTCACTGACAGCTACCTGCAGTATAAAAGTGAAATCATCATCGTTTTGTTTCGTTTCTACCTTGATAAAATCAACCTTACCATCCAGATCCAAATCGAGATTATTGATGCCTGTCTTTTCAAGATTCAGTTCCTTTTCAAAATCTTCGATCGTCTTTGATTTTTGAAAAAGATCTAACACGGCATACAAACTGAGGTTGTCACCTGGCAACCCTGATGCTTCTTCTTCGGTTTCAGTCTGTGAAAAAACCGGTATACGGATAAGGCACAGTACAAGCACCAATATTGACAAATGGTTGTATTTCATGATACTATTTGTTCTATTAACGCAAATCGCCGCCCAAAATTACGATAAACCATCCTATTGACGATTGTGGATTTACGATTTACGATTTCTTTTAGACTGGAGACGTCAGACACGCAGACGCAAGACTCAGGTCACGTTCCCTGTCGCTATTTGAAGTCTCAAGACTTCAAATCAATATATCAAATCTATATCTATTGTACCATCATTGAAAGGCGGTCTTTGACCGCCAGGTAAAATGACATGATGACACTGTTTCTATCAGGTTGACTATAGTTGAATACACAGCTCTTCTTTGACTGCATTTTTGTCAATGGAAAAGTAAATGTAATTTCATAGGACATTGTAATACTCCAATTCATCAGGGGAAGTCTTCCTTTGTTCAACCGTATAACGTAAATTAACGATGAAACCAATTACACTACCCTACTTTCTTTTATTCCTAACTGTCGGATTTATCGCCTGCGGACCAAAAGAATCAACCGAAATCCGCGACGATTTCAAAAAGTACTACGATCAGTATAACGTCAGGGGTTCTTTCGCACTGTATGATGAACAAGCTAAAAAATATACGCTTTACAATAAAGCTCAATTTACCGAACCCTTCAGTCCTGCGTCCACATTTAAAATCTGCAATTCACTCATAGGTCTAGAGACAGGCATCATCCCCGATGAGAACTTTGTCATTCCCTGGGATAGCATCGTGCGAAATCCTGTCTGGGATAAAGACCATGACCTCAAAACCGCTTTTAAGAATTCAACTGTCTGGTACTACCAGGAACTTGCGAGGCGGGTTGGTGATCAACAAATGAAATACTGGATTGACAAAGCCCGGTACGGCAACATGGACACTACCGGTGGCCTGGACAAATTCTGGCTTTATGGGGGTCTGCGCATCACGCCTCAGCAGCAAATTGATTTTCTGCAGCGACTGCATGACAACAACCTTCCATTTAGTCAACGCTCCATGGATATTGTAAAAAAAATCATGATCGTAAAAGATTCTACGGACTATGTCCTTCGGGCTAAATCAGGCTGGGGCATGAGGCCAAATGAAGATATCGGCTGGAATGTCGGCTATCTGGAAACCAATGGGAAGGTCTATTATTTTACCAATTGCGTTCAAGCGGATAGTACCTATATGAGTGTACCCGAAAATACGGTTGGGTTTGATCATGCAAGATCGGAGATTGTGAATCTGGTACTGCAAGATCTTGGATTGATAAAACAATAAGAATTTTCTATATTTGGTCAGCGAGACAATCACAAAATCAACTACAAACCATGAAATCACTCTTTACACTTTTACTGATTACGCTATTGGTCCCAATGAGCCAGGCACAGAAAGGATTTTCCCTCGGCGTCAATTTCATGCCGTTGAACACTAACATTGTAAACCAGGATACGTGGGGCAACGGACGTGAATATGATTACCTTCCGACCTACAGCTCCTCTTTTGGACTTGATGTCGGCTATAGCCTGTCTGATCATTTTGGTATTTACTCCGGGTATTGGTTTACTGATCTCGGCCAGGACTACGAAGATTCATACAATGGATCTGATTGGGAGCGAAAGCTGACCCTCAAGTATAATATGATTCCGATCATGGTCAAATTTAATGGAACAAATAGCACTGTGAATTTCATTGGCGGGGCCGGCATTCTCCTGGCCAACCTGAAGGAGGCCAATCAGGAATGGCTTAGGGATGGTAATACCTATGTTGATAACATCACCAATCCCATCACAGGCGAAACATTTGATCTTGGCGCTTCCGATGTTACTGACAGATTTGCCAAAAGTGATATTTTAATTAACCTGGAAGTGGGTGCCCGGTTTCTTTTCGGAGAAAAATTGTTTCTCGATGCCGAGTTGAATTTTGGTTATGGCCTGAAGGATATCAATGCTGAAGATTGGCAGATTGAAAATAACGAAGGGATCTACGATCCTTCACACAATGCATTTGCCGGATTAAAAATTGGATTGGCCTATGTGTTATTTGGTGACAAGTAAGCTATCCGCGGCAAGGCTATAGTTTCATTAAGGCAACACAAATAGATGAGGTATGTCTGTGCTCAATTTTACGTATGACAAAAAACGCTTTGAGTCCTTCATTGATGCTATCATCGCCATTATTCTGACGATCCTGGTGCTGGAATTACGCATACCGGAATCGGAAGAAACCCATGCATTAAGTACCCAACAACAAGTTGCATCCCTGCTGCATTCCTTTGTCAGTTATATTGGTTCTTTCCTTTTAATTGTAGGTATATGGATTGACCACCATATCCTCTTTTTAAATCTACAGAAACTGACCAAAGGTTACATATTGCTCAATATGCTTTTTATCCTTTCTCTTTCCATAATGCCCTTTACGACTGCATTTGCCGGAAGTAATTCGGATGATTCATTTGCGGTAGCGTTACTTTTTGGCAATTATGTCATCATGAACGTGTTCTTTGGGCTCCTGTACTGGTATGCGGACAGGAAAAAGCTTATACCACATGAATTCATTGTGGTGAACAAGAATACAGGGATTTATTCTGTGATAGGGATCATCGGATTGCTTGCAGCCATACCGATTGCATACATCAATACCTATATTTCCTTTTGCCTGGGCATCCTTATCTTTTCAGGCCACCTGATTAAGAAATCGTAAAAGACACAGATTTATAGCTTCGTATTACCAGTGTTTAAAACCTGAGATTATAGTTAAGGGCGCTTCTTATAACTGTCTATTCATAAACCATATTTCTTATAATGTTTTGACAATCAAAAGGGATATTCAATCTTAAGGCGGTTATTAGAGGCGCCCTTAATCTGCATTTTAACACAATAAACTCTTGCCATTTACGATTATTAAAATAACAACCAATTAAAAGACCTCTTTAAGATGAAAAATCAACTCCTCCATTCAGCAGCCTCATGGTGTGTGGTTCTTTTGCTATCAAGCGCTTTCAGTTATGGGCAGAAAACAACCTTTCCACTGAATGAAAATGAAAGTGCATTTGTCATGATTCAACTCAAAGAGCAAAAAGGTCAAAGTCCTGGTGCGCTCAGCGAGCCGGACGTCCTTGAAGTGGTCAACCAAATCAAGATCATCAATACAAAACTCGGTTATGAGGAGTTTGCTAAAAAGATGGCCAGTTTCACGCTGGACACCATGGGGCATAAGACTACATATCTGACCATCCGGAATTTTAATGACTTCACCTCCGCTGAAGAATACGGCAGGGCGTTGTATCCTGAATTGAATAAGGATATTTATGGAAAAATTAAAGCTCCTTTTCCAATTTCACAGAGTGATTACAAACGATGCGTAGCCGCCAAGTCATTTGAATCGTATTATAAGTACTATTCCAGGAACAGGAAATAGTAAGCAGTATTCAGTAAGCGGTATTCAGTATTCAGTATTCAGTTAGCAGTTTTCAGTATTCAGGTAGCAGTTTTCAGTAAGCGGTATTCAGTAAGCTGTATTCAGTATTCAGTATGCAGCATGCAGTAATCTGTATTCGGTAATCTGTATTCAGTGATCGTGAGATGTGAGTTGAAATTATACCTGGCGGTCACAGACCGCCTTTCACTGATTATCAAATAGTAGCATATCCGATATATTGATTTGAAGTTTTAAAACTTCAAATAGCGAGAGGCTATGTGTCCTGAGTCTGGAGTCTGCGTGTCTTACGTCTGAAGTCTAAAGTAAATCGTCAATTGTCAATTGTCAATGATTTTGCCGGTGATCAGAATCATAGCATGAAGTGACAGTGGTCAGCAAAGAGCCCTTCCAATCTTTCTACTTTTCATTCGGCAAATAACCGTATTCAGGAAATTATATTTCGTCCTTATAGTTTAAAGCGCCGAAGTATAATTCTGCTTCAATCAAAAGGCGATTGATGTGTCTGTTTATACCTTTTGTTGTGTCCTCTTTTCAACACACCATGAACCTTTCATTGCACTTTGATATATGAGGATACTGATCTTTATTGGAATGATTTTTTAACCATCATCATCAATTTTAAAGAACAATGGAAGAGAGAGAAAATGACCAATCCAGAAGAGCATTCTTTTCAAAGACAGTGCCGGCGGCTATAGGCGTACTTGGCTTAGGGGGGTTATTGGCAGAAGCCTGCACAAAAACTGACGAAGATGAAGAGAAGGTAGCTGTGTTAACTCCTGATGGAAAACTTGTGCAGGTTTCTAAATCAGCTATCGGTTCTCAGCCGGTTTCACCTAAAGAAGCAAGGGAAGGGATTCCCGGTAAAAAATTCGTGATGGTCATCGATCTCGCCAGATGCAAGAATGCGAGACAATGTGTAGGTCAATGCCAGAAAATGCACAACCTTCCAGCAGAAGACGAATGGATAAAAGTGTTCCTGATGCAGGACAGCGAGGATACAGCACCATACTGGTTTCCTAAACCCTGCTTCCATTGCAATCAACCCCCTTGTGTAAAAGTTTGTCCTGTAGGCGCAACGTATAAGCGAACAGATGGAATTGTACTTGTAGATACAGACCGATGCATTGGTTGCAAATTCTGTATGACAGCATGCCCCTATTCTTCCCGTGTTTTTCAATGGAAAGAAGTACCAAAAACAGCTGAAACATGCAATACGCCCTATTCTCCTGAAACAAGTGTTCCAAGCAGGGTTGGCACCGTAGGCAAATGTGATTTTTGTCCGGATATGGCCCGACAGGGTAAGCTGCCTTCTTGTGTCACAGGATGTCCTAATGGTGTCATATTCTTTGGTGACAAGAATGAAGATATTGTCAGCAATGGATCAGAATCATTCAGGTTTAGTGAACTGGTGCATGACCGGGCCGGCTATCATTTTATGGCTGAGTTGGGAACCGAACCTAATGTTTATTATTTGCCACCTGTAGATCGCTTGTTTGACTACGAAAAAGGGTTCAATGATCTCACGGAAGAGCAGGAAGCATTCTATAAAAGTTCAATTGTTAAAAAGCACTAGCATATGAAACTAGATCCAAAATCCACCAGGTCATTAAACTATTTCACGGCCCAGATGGTCAGGGTTAGCAGGCCAGGTATGTTGGGACTTGCCGTGTTAGGCTTGATACTTGCAGGAGGCGTCTATGCGCTCATTGTCCAGATTGTTGACGGCCATATTGTAACAGGAATGCGTGACAATGTTGTCTGGGGAATTTATATTGCCAACTTCATCTTCTTCATAGGCATAAGTTATGCAGGAGCACTTATTTCCGGCATATTACATTTGCTTCGTGTACCATGGCGTGCTCCAATCATTCGCATAGCGGAAATGATTACTGTGATTTCAACACTGATAGGTCCCACGTATATTCTGCTTTGTATGGGTCGTCTGGACAGGCTACACCATTTAGCATTGTTTGGAAGGATTCAGTCACCTATCGTTTGGGATGTGCTGGCCATCTCAACATATCTTATCGGCAGTATTATATTCCTCTATCTGGCTTCCATCAGGGATTTATCTGCGTTGCGCACCTATCCTTTTAAAAGTAAATGGAGAACTAAACTCTACAAATTCCTGTCTGTTGATTTTAATGGAAATTCTGTTCAGGACAAGTACCTGGACCGCGCCCTGAATATCATGTCTGCCATCATCATTCCGCTTGCTATTCTGGTGCACTCGGTACTGGCCTGGATTTTTGGTATGACGCTTCGCCCGGGATGGCATAGCACCATCTTTGCTCCATATTTTGTCATCGCAGCCGTATTTTCCGGCACAGGTGTGCTGATCATTGCGATGTGGGTATTCAGAAGAGTATACCACCTGGAATCCTACATCACGAAGATTCACTTTAATTACCTCGGCATCATCCTGATGATCCTGGGCGCACTCTATGCTTACTTTACCTTCAGCGAATATCTGACGAGCTGGTACGGTTCTGAAACATGGGAGATGGAAGTTTTGTACAAGCTTTTTGACTATAATGAATATTGGTGGTGGTTTTTCTTTGCGGCCATTGTGGGTGTAGTATTACCTATCATCGTTATCCTCTTTCCTAGATTCAGATCGATCAATAGTATCACAGCGGTTTCTGTTGTAGCCGTATTGGCGCTTTGGGTAAAAAGATACCTGATCATCATCCCAACACTGGAAACTCCCCTGCTTCCTTTGCAGGACATGAGACCGGAATATATACACTATAGTGTAACGCCTATAGAATGGCTTCTGACCTTTGCCGGTATAGCTATGTTTATCCTTCTGTTCTTTCTGTTCTCCAAATTTCTGCCGATTGTCAACGTGGTCAAAGTAACCGAAGGCAGGAGCTATGGTACCCTGAGAGAAATTGTTGCGAACAGGATCATCAAGCGGGAAATCAAAGAATTCAAATTGAAAGAACGTCAAAAGTTCGCTCACTAATTAAATACGGTTTTTATGAACAACTGGTATAAACAATTCCTTTTTTTAGTGTTGATCGGGCTTAGCTCAACTATTGATAGTAAGGCGCAAGACTCACTGATGTCCGTTACAAAGATTCAGGCTGCTTATTATAAAGATCAAGTAAATCAGGAACGCATCCAAGTGAAGCTATTAATCAAGGCGGAGCGCTATGAACCTTTTGCCAATACTGAAATCCAGGTTTTTGCTGTAGCTGATACGTCAAAGGTGCTGCTCGGAAAAATGATCACAGATGATAAAGGCGAGGCTGTCTACATATTAAAAGAGGATGATAAAGCCTATTCAGATTCAACAGGCCAGGCAGCTTTTGAGGTTACTTATGAAGGCAACACTACAACAAAGAGTGCATCAAAAGACATTCAGGTTAAAGCCGCTGATTTGAAAGTCTCCTTCTTTCAGGAGGATACCTCCAAATTTATATCTGTCGAGGCCTTTGAAACAGGAAGTGATGGAGCATTGGTGCCAATTGCAGATCTTGAAATTGGACTTTTTATAAAAGGGACATTCAGCTATTTACCACTTGCCAAAGACGTCACCGGTAGTGATGGAAAGCTGATCGTACCGTTCCCGGTTGAATTACCTGGCGATACACTTGGTGTGCTAACGATCGCAGGGAAAATAGAGGATAATGATGTATATGGCAATGTAGAAGCATGGGGAAAGATTAACTGGGCTCATCCTGTCCCATTAGCTTTAGAGGCAAGACGAGGCCTTGGCGATACCGATGCGCCGCTATGGATGGTATATACCCTTATTGTTTTGCTGTCCGCAGTCTGGCTCCATTATGCCTATGTTATTTTCCTTATTATAAAAATCAAACTCTCAAAGCACCTGGTATAATGTTTCACTACCAAACACTTTGTGCCTCTAGTCCTATTTTAATATCCTTTGCTTATGGAATATTGTCCAACGTATGACTCCATTATTCCATCAGTCCCTATGACGACGATGGAAAATAAGTTTCGCCACCTGTGGCAACTGGTAGGAAACACGCCCATGGTTGAAATAGCCTACCGTTACAGGGGTGAAAGCAGAAAGCTCTATGTAAAATGTGAACACTACAATCTCACCGGCAGCATTAAAGACCGGATGGCGCTGTATATCCTTCAACAGGCCTATTATGATCAAATCATTGATCCTGAGGATACAATCATTGAAGCCACGAGTGGCAATACAGGGATTTCCTTCAGTGCGATCGGACGTGCCCTTGGCCATGATGTCAAAATCATCATGCCTTCCTGGCTCAGCAAGGAAAGGATGGATATTATCCGGAGCCTTGGCGCAGAAGTGATCCTGATCACCAAAGAAGAAGGAGGATTTCTTGGCAGCATCGCTTTGAGTGAAAAGATGGCGATTGAAAACAAACATGTATTTCTGCCACGGCAATTTGAAAATAGTTTCAATTCAGAAGCGCATGAAAAAACAACCGCAAGGGAAATCTGGATGCAAATGCAATCCATGGATCTTACCCCCGATGCCTTCGTGGCAGGTGTTGGAACCGGTGGTACGATCATGGGCACCGGTCAATATCTGCGATCCAGAAATCCGGCGATCCGGATTCATCCTATAGAACCTGCTGAATCACCTACACTATCAACCGGATATAAAGTGGGCTCACATCGCATACAGGGCATCTCGGATGAATTTATCCCCGCGATTGTAAATCTTGCTGCCCTGGACGACATCATCAAGGTCTCCGATGGAGATTCTATCATCATGGCTCAAAAACTTGCAAGCCAACTGGGTCTTGCTGTAGGCATATCTTCAGGAGCCAACATCATCGGTGCTATTCGTCTACAAAACAGGCCAGGATTTGAAAATGCAAATGTGGTCACTGTCTTCCCGGATAGCAATAAAAAATATCTCAGCACGGATCTCATGAAAGTAGAACCTGTCAAGGAAGATTATCTCTCCCCTGAAATTGAGTTTCTCGATTATCATGCGATTCACAGGTTGAGTTAGAAGTTAGTTTCGAGTGGCGAGTTTCGAGTGGCGAGTTTCGAGTGGCGAGTTTCGAGTTTTGAGATGGGAGTATTGTGAAAGGGAAAAGTGTGAATTGTGAGTTGTGAGTAAAAAACGTATTTTGTTAGATCTAATTTCAATCGTCAATTAACCCCACTCACTACCACACACATCTCACGTTCTCACGTTCTTACGTTCTCACGTTTACTTGTAGAAGTAATATAGCCTTCCATTATCAGGAACAAACCCAACAGCGGCTGAAGGTGCACCAATAATCGCAGTTTGATTGGCAATAGTTGTAGAAAATCCAAAATTATCATCGCTACTTCTGTTACTCGCTGAAAATATGGCTTGTTGAATCCAGCTTGTCCCGTTAAACCGATACATATAGGCCTTACCCACACTTTCAAGCAGACCGATACTTGCACGA
>JAGOIB010000092.1:4023-7976 GCA_017995875.1 Saprospiraceae bacterium | reverse complement strand
ACATTGGTGTCATCTTTTGGATGCGATAGCATTCGTACGGTTTCCATTACAGGTGTTTCGAGATATATCCCAAATGTTTTTTCACCCAATCAGGATAACATCAATGACGTTTTTGAGATTGTTGCCTTTCCGATAAACGAAATCGAGCTTACCTATTTTGTGATTTTTGACCGGTTTGGAAATATGGTTTATGAAAACAGGAGCTGGCCCATCAAGTGGGATGGTAGGGATAAGAAAGGTGAATTTTATAATCCTGCTGTTTTTACCTATTTACTTACCTATTTGTGTAATCATAAAGAAGTAATCGAGACGGGAAATATTACCCTCATCAGATAACGGAGAATAGAAACGGAGATGCTTTGCCGGCAACTGAGACTGTACTAAGGTCAAGCGGGCAAAAAGGAATATATTTGATCGTTCAACATTCAATACATTGGGATGATACAAATGACCCGCCGAATTTTAAGCCTGCCGCAAATCCACGAAATGTCTGGAGCACAGCAAGACAGGGTCATGGAAACGATCAATAATATCTAATGGTATGTCGGCTAAGGAGACGATCAATTCCGTACACATATTATCGGACGTAAAGTTTTTACCCTGGATAAAGCGGACCTTTTCTCTCCAGGGCTGGAGCTCTTATTATATACTATTAAATCATAAGGAAAAGAAGGTATATAAAGACCTGGAGGATGACACGATGGAAGTGTCCTCAGATTCTTTTGGAGAATCTATTATCATAGAAAAACTCAGGTCATTTGATATTGCTTTTCATTATCTCCTCAATAATACGAAAGCAGAAATTATAAGCAAATCCGGTGACGATTTGATCCATTGCTGGTGTTTTTATGGCGCGGAGATCTACCAGCAAACCAATTTATTCCGTAGTAGCATCTATGGTCCCCAAACAAGAAAAATGTTCTGGACACTGCCGGAGAAAAGGTTTAGATATGAGTTGCGTAAATGGTATTATTCCATTTGGAAACGGGAGCCATCTCCTATTTCATCTTTGCGCCAATCTATTTCAAAAATTTATGCCATTCTCTGGTATGTAGAAGAAGAGATGGAGTTGATCAATCAAAAAATCAAACTCCCCCCCTGGAAGTTTTTTCAGTTTTTTTCATTTGATGATATTATACCAGCGGGTACCGGGAACACAGATGTAAAAAGTAAGAAAATACTCATTGGTAATTCTGCTACCATTGAGAATAATCATGCAGATGTTTTACCATTGCTTACAGCCATTTCAGACAAGGATTATTCCTTTTCACTTCCCCTTACATACGGACAGTTTTCCAGGTATAAATCTCAGATAAAATCCAAATACAAAAGAAAACTTGGTGAGCGAGTGACTTTTTTAGAAGGACATCTGTCTCTGGAAGAATATTATTCATTTCTACAGAAACATCCGACGGCGGTTTTTCTTCATTACAGACAGCAAGGATTGGGCAATATACTTTACTTGCTCTACACGGGTACCAAAGTATATTTATCGCAGCATAACGTCGTCTACCGTTGGTTAAAGAAAAACGGGGTCGAAGTGTTTATCTTTGAGGTAGATTTCCTGAAGGACGTGCAGGAACAACAACTCACACTTGATCAGGAGATGATAGTACATAATCAGGTAAAAATTAGGGATCTACTGGATCATCAGCGAAACGATATCACCATCAGCGAATTAGAAACGGAAGTTAATTTAAGGAAAAAAAGGAAAGTCAATGACGTTGCTTAGTGGAGCAGAAAACAAGATTGGAATTGTCGGGTCAGGTGGCCTTGGCAAAGAAGTATTGTGTTGTCTTGGTGAATTATTTGGCTGGAAGGACTTAAAGGATAAGGTATCTTTTCTTGTTGAAGAAGAGTTCTTGCTTCAGGATACAGTGCTAGGAATTGAAGTGCTTCCGTTTTCCACGCACATTCAGCATTTTTCAAGAATAGTTATTGCTATCGGGGATCTGACCGCCAGGATAAGGATCAGGGGATTGTTGCCTTCCTCCACAAGAATTGAAACAGTCGTGCACCCCACTGTTAGTCTTACACCCTATACGCACATTGGAGAAGGTTCAATTGTTTTGGGGAACACCCTATTAAGCTGTGATGTACAGATAGGCAGATTTGCTATTATCAATCCTGGAACGACGATAAGCCATGATTGTCATATAGGTGATTATTTCACAGCATCCCCCGGAGTAAATATTAGCGGGCAGTGTACATTGGGTGAAAGGGTTTTCATGGGAACCAATTCCTGTACGCGAAATGCGATTACTATTGGAGACGATGTCATTATTGGAATGGGGGCCGTCGTTGTCAAAAATATCCTGCAACCCGGAACGTATGTCGGTAATCCTGCAGGTTTAATCTAAGCGGTAAAGTTTCGTTCATGGTATCCAATCCAATTGGATATTTTTATCATACGGATGCACTACCGTAATGGGGCAATTTTAAAATCTTCACTTAAAAGTTAATCAGATGCGTGATTTTTTAAGATCAATTCTATTAGGCATAACTATAATATGCAATTCGGGAATGTACGCGCAATCCTTCACCCACCAGGACACCCTTCGAGGCAGCATTACTCCAGAACGCGTATGGTGGGATCTACACTATTATGATCTGGCTATTGATGTTGATATTCCCAACAAAAGCATCAAGGGCACCAACGCCATTTATTTTTCTGTGTTGAAACCTGATCAGGTCATGCAGATCGATCTGCAGGAACCGTTGGAGATAACGCAAGTAGACTATAAAAGCCAACACCTCACCTACACCAGGGAAGGCAATGTGTATCATATCAGGTTTCCCAATCCATTAACTGTAGGAGCGCGTGATCATATCATTGTACACTATAGTGGCAACCCTATTGTCGCCGTGCATCCTCCGTGGGATGGTGGGCTCACCTGGTCAAAGGACGCCAAGGGCAATCCATTTGTAGCTACATCTTGCCAGGGAATAGGTGCCAGCATTTGGTGGCCATGTAAGGACCACATGTACGATGAGCCCGACAGCATGCTGATCCGTATCACGACACCTGCAGCTCTTACGGATGTATCAAATGGCCGTCTAAGACATATAGACTATCTGCCCGATGGGCGAAAGACCTTTCAATGGTTTGTCTCCAACCCAATCAACAACTATGGCGTCAATATGAATATCGCCAGGTACGCGCATTGGAATGATACTATTCAGGGAGAAAAGGGTGTGTTGGATCTTGACTTTTATGTACTGCCTGACAATTATGAAAAGGCAAGAGAGCATTTTAAGGATGCACAAAGGACCATCAGGGCCTTAGAGTATTGGTTTGGTCCTTATCCGTTTTATGAAGATGGATATAAACTGGTGGAAGTACCTTATCTGGGCATGGAACATCAGAGCAGTGTTACGTATGGCAATCAATATTCCATGGGATATCTGGGGCGTGATTTGTCAGGTACTGGATGGGGATTGAAGTGGGATTATATCATCATCCATGAATCCGCACATGAATGGTGGGCCAATAATGTTACCTATAAGGATATTGCGGATATGTGGATACACGAATCATTCGCAACATATGCTGAGGCTCTTTTTGTCGAGTATTACTATGGTCCCCAGGCTGCCATTGAGTATATCGTTGGTTACAGAGAGGATATAGCTAACAAGAAACCACTCATTGGTTCCTATAATGTTAACAAGGAAGGTTCCGGCGACATGTATCCAAAGGGAGCAAATCTGTTACACACCTTGCGTACCTGGGTCAATGATGATGCAAAGTGGAGAAGTGTACTACGCGGCCTGCAAAAAGATTTTTATCATCAGACGGTGACTACGCAACAGGTTGAAGAGTACATGGCACAACATACCGGCTTAGATCTCAAGGCTTTTTTCAATCAATATCTTCGTGATATCCGCATCCCGGTACTTGAATATCAGATCAAAGACAAAAAACTAAGTTACCGGTACACCAATATTGTAGATGG
>JAGOIB010000092.1:0-3923 GCA_017995875.1 Saprospiraceae bacterium | reverse complement strand
CAGTTAGAAGTTTTGATTTTCGGGTCCATTCGACAAGCTCAGGGACCCGAATGAGAATTAGGTTTTCGGTTTTGAAGAATTGGTTGTCACTTAATCCCCTTCGAAAAGTAAAGGAACCAATGATCATATGAATAAAAGAAGAATGAAAGTAATTCCACCCGCACTACATCCTGAAGAATATCTTCAGCTGCTCACTAAGAAGTTTACTGAAGCCGGTGACCCTGTACGGGCTGAGCAGCAACGCGCCTACATGAAGGATCAGTTTGAATATTGTGGCCTGGGAGCACCACAGTGGATGGCCATGGCAAAAGAACTATTTGCAGGTCAAGGTATGTATACCGGAAAACAACTTGAACAGTTTATCAGGCTTTGCTTTGATCAGGAATACCGGGAAATTCAATATGTAAGCCTCGAGATGATGCAACGTATGTTGCCGGAGCAAAACAAATCCTGGATCCGTGTACTGGAGAGATGCATTACCACACATTCATGGTGGGATTCTGTTGATTGGCTGGCAAAGTTGGTGGGTATGCATTTCAAAAGATTTCCAGAGCTACAGCATGAATATGCCTATAAATGGATTACTTCTGAAAATATGTGGTTGCAACGTGTTGCCATCATTCACCAGCTGTTTTACAAAGAAACGACAGATGAAAAACTACTGTTTGACATGATCAGAAAAGTGGCCGATAGCAAGGAGTTTTTCCTGCGAAAGGCATGCGGATGGGCTCTTAGACAACATGCTAAAACAAATCCAACGTCCGTAAAAAAGTTCCTTGCTAAACATGAAGTTTCCAATCTCACTTTTCGTGAAGCCATGAAACAAATCAATAAAGTAAACTGATATACCTATCTTGCTTTCTATCCTATGCGTCAGAAATGAAAGCAACAAAGTTATTTACCGAATTTTTTCATAGCGAGAAATCAGCAGGCCTTGTGCTGATAGGCTGTACCTTCATTTCACTCCTGCTGGCGAACAGTTCATTTGGTCATGCCTATATGGATGCCTGGCACTCAACGTTTATTACACGATCCGTGGAATTCTGGATCAATGATGGTTTGATGACTGTTTTTTTCCTGCTGGTGGGTCTTGAGATAGAACGTGAAATATATGTAGGTGAGTTTTCTGATTTGAGAAAGGCCATGCTTCCTATCATGGCTGCCATTGGCGGAATGCTTATTCCCGCATTGATTCACTTTGGCTTTAATTTTGGCACTCCATATCAAACAGGATTTGGAATTCCGATGGCTACGGACATTGCCTTTTCACTGGGCATACTATCCTTGCTTGGAAATCGGGTTCCAATGATGTTGAAGGTTTTTCTGACAGCACTCGCCATCATTGATGATCTGGGTGCTATCATCATCATTGCGCTTTTTTATGCCGAGGCGATAAGCTGGTTATATCTTGGTTTGGCCGTCTTGTTATTTTCAACCATGCTGATCTTTAACAGGGCAAAAGTGAATGCCCTTTGGCTATATCTTGTCCCGGGTATTGGATTGTGGTATTTTTTATATCAATCCGGTATTCATCCCACGATCACAGGAGTCTTGCTTGCCTTTGCGATTCCCTTCCGCGATGGCGGTGAAAGTTCACCATCTTATCGCCTCCAACATTTTCTGCACAAACCTGTAGCGTTTATTGTATTGCCGCTTTTTGCATTGGCCAATACAGCCATATTGTTTCCTGCAAGTGGATTTCAAACATTGCTCAATACAAATACATACGGAGTTCTAACAGGATTGGTTGTCGGCAAGCCGATAGGCATATTTCTCTTTGCTATGGCAGGCATTCTGGCTGGATTTTGTGTTTTGCCTCAGGGCATTAAGAAAAGACATATTATAGGCGTTGGACTTTTGGCGGGAATCGGATTTACGATGTCGATTTTTATTGCGTTATTGGCTTTTACCGATCAGGAAACAATCAATAGTACAAAAATTGCCATCCTTGTCGCGTCTTTGCTGGCTGGGATACTTGGGGTTATTTGGTTGCGCGTAACGTTGCCTTTTAAGGCTGAAGCAATTGAATAAATAAAAAGAAGTACGGACAGGTCGCGACCTGTCCGTACTTCTTTTTATTTATTCGTAACGAAGCGATTCGATCGGATCAAGCCTTGCTGCTTTCAATGCAGGATATAGACCAGAGGCAAGGCCAACAATCATACAGGTGATTAAGCCAAGAATAATCCAGGCCCACGGCATGATAAACTTGCCTCCTAATATGAGGGCCACGCCATTTCCAATCAGGATACCCAGTATGATACCGACAATACCTCCCAGCTGACATATCAGGACCGCTTCTGTCAGGAACTGCGTCATGATATTGGCCCGGGTCGCACCAAGTGCTTTGCTGATACCGATTTCACGAGTTCGTTCTGTCACAGATACAAGCATGATGTTCATCAATCCGATGGCAGCACCGATCAGGGTGATCAATCCAATACCAATAGCAGCAAGACGAATTGTCACCGTGTTTTCCTTGAGCATATTCATCAGGTTGTCGGCTTGCTTTATTTCAAAATCATTTTCTTCCGACGCGCGTAACTTGCGGATAATGCGCATCAAACCTGTTGCCTGCGAAATGGCATCATCCAGCAGCATTGCTGAGGCAATTGAAATATCGATATCATAATTTTTCCGTGCATAACTGTACCATTGCCTTTCAACTAAAAGGGGAATCAATATTCTGCGGTCAGCACTTTGGTTCATCGAAGCTCCTTTTGATTTAAGGATACCCACTACCGTAAATCTTCTGTTGTCAATCAAAATATCCTTACCCATGGCGGCCAGTGCATTCTTTTTAAAGAGGTCATTGACGATATCCATACCGATGATGGCTACAGCGGTACCAGATTCCTGCTCCACACTGGTAAAATTTCTTCCATAATCCAAATCGTATGCCTGGACATCCAGATAGTTATCATCTACACCAAAAAGCAAAACAGTTGGATTGGTTTTTTCATTACCATATTTTGCGGTAGCGTTCCAGGTACAAAATCCTGACACAGAAACTGTAGCATTTGAAGATTCAAAACGCTCTTTAAACTCCAGGACCTGCCTGAATTCAAGTGGATCCCCCTTTTTTTCCTGTCGGCCATTTCTACTGCCATGGATATTGAAACCCGTGGGCCTGATCTCAAAGGAGTTGGCCCCCATGCGGCTGAAATTAGCATTCATCGTATATAGGAGCGCATCGATGGAGGTCAGAATTCCCACCAAGGCCATGATTCCAAAAGCAATAATCAAAAGGGTCAAAATGGCCCTAAGGGAATTGGCCCTTACGGATTGAATGGCTTGTGCAAGATTTTCACTGAATTGCATAATGTGGTGGTTACCAAATAGCTGCTAAAGATAGTATCTAAAGGTCGAAGAGGGTTGAGTGTATAGGTCAAAATAGACCTGACAGTGGTCACTATCGACTAAGCTCCGAATATATTGCGGATATGTCCTGCTACCGCTGAATGGATTTGGGCCGGACCTGCTATGACCTGGCCATTCTTGAGCATGTTTCTTTGCCCGGAAAAGTCAGTGATGATCCCACCTGCCTCTTCCACCAGGATGATGCCACCGGCAATATCCCATGGATTGAGGGTTGTTTCATAATAGACATCGAAGCGACCACAAGCTACATAGGCCAGATCAATGGCGGCAGAACCCAGACGTCGTATGCCACGGGCATTTTTAAGGAAAAATTCAAAGACAGATGTCAACTGTGGCAAAACATCCCTCGAACTATAAGGGAATCCCGTAGCGACCACAGCATCCTGTACATCTGTACGATCCGAAACATGAATACGCTCACCATTACACCAGGCCCCACCACCTTTCCATGCATAGAAGGTTTCTTTGTGTTCGACATCACTCACAATACCCAATATGATCTGGTCATTATGCATCAGCCCAACCGATACGGAATAGACAGG
>JAGOIB010000091.1 GCA_017995875.1 Saprospiraceae bacterium | reverse complement strand
GGTACAGATATGGATTATTTCTTTTGTCGGCCGGGCGAAAAGAAGAGGCAGTGAAAATCCTGCAGGGCGTCGCAGATGAAGCTCAGCATATGACGCGTGCGGAAAAAGGAAGTTCGAGCAGTTGGATACAAAAGACAGAACAAACGTTGAAGACGTTGGAATCAAAGACTGTAGCCGAGGATGAAATCCATTGAACATTAGAAACTTTGTTTCCGCTGATAGCCAGCGTCTGGCGCTGACCAGGACATTTTCGATTGACAATGCTAGCCTTTAGTGTAGTCTGACATATATATAACCAGGCCTTCACTATTTTTAAATTAGTTTAGCATACATTTCAAAAATCAACCAGGATGATAAAGTCCCATTATGGCATTGTTCGAATTGCCTTATGCCTATTTGCAATCAACACCATCGTTGTTGCCCAGGATACCCGGCTATTGAGGAATCCTGCTATCAGCAAAGAAAAAATTGCATTCGCCTACGCCGGAGATCTCTGGGTAGCAGACCTGAATGGCACTAACGTAAAACGCATCACGGCATTTGAAGGGATTGAAGCAGATCCTCATTTTTCGCCGGACGGACAATACGTAGCTTTTACAGGACAATACGATGGGAACACTGATGTATTTGTGGTGTCGAGTAATGGTGGAGAACCCCTTAGATTAACCTGGCATCCTGCCGGAGATTTTGTGCGCGGATGGTCGCCGGATGGCACCGAGGTTATTTTTGCTTCGGGCCGCACTCGAACACCCTATCCGGATCCCGATCAATTGTGGAAGATACCAGCAAAAGGGGGCAACCCATCACCATTCATTTTGCCAAGAGCAGGTAATGGTAAATTTTCTCCTGATGGAAAACAGTTTGTCTATGAAGAAGTGGTTCCATGGGAGAACGAGTTTAGAAATTACAGAGGCGGACAAAACACACCACTCCGCATTTTCGATTTGCAATCGTATGCGGTGCAGAAACTTCCATGGGAAAACAGCAGAGATATTGATCCCGTATGGATCAACGATCACATCTACTTCCTGTCAGATCGTGATTTGGGTATGAATATCTGGTCGTATCAGGTTCAGACAAAAAAAGTAGAGCAACTGACTTTCTTTAAGGAGTTTGATTGCAAAAACCTGGAGGGAGATATGAACCGTTTGATTTTTGAAAACGGTGGCTACTTGTATACGTTTACTCCAGGAGCAACTCAACCCATAAAACTTTCCATTCATGTAGAGGGTGATTTTCCATGGATTCGACCGCACTGGACATCCATTGAAAAATATATTCAGTCATATGCTATCTCGCCCAATGGCATGCGGGTAGCCATGGGTGCAAGAGGCGATGTTTTTACGATACCTGCTAAGAAAGGCGATGTACGAAATATCACCAATAGTCAAGGCATAGCGGATAGAGCGGTGGCCTGGTCTCCTGATGGTAAGAGCATAAGTTGGTTCTCCGATGAAGGAGGTGAATATCAGTTGGTCATTGCTGATCAATATGGTAAGGAACAAAAGAAGATAGCCATAGCTAACCCAACATTTTATTACAAGCCGACATGGTCACCGGATTCAAAATACCTGAGTTTTTATAATGAAAACAGAACCTTGTGGATTGTTGAGATCGCCACCGGTAAGTTTACTGAAGTAGCTAATGAAGGATTTGCTCATCCCGAACATGTCATATATGGAGAATGGGCTCCCGATTCAAAATGGCTGGCGTATACTAAGCGAATGACGAATGAGTACTCGGCCATATTCATTTATTCCCTGGAGCAGAAGAAGTCTTTTCAACTGACAGATGGTATGTCCAATTGCAAAATGCCGGCATGGGATAAAAGTGGTAAATACATCTACTTTATGGCGAGTATAGATTATGGTATGAATGTGGGATGGCTCGATATGTCTTCGTTTGATCATCCTGTCACGAGTTCCATTTATGTAGCTGTCCTTTCAAATGATACTGCTTCTCCGCTTGCACCTGAAAGCGATGATGAGGTTATCAAAAAAGATACGGTACCATCGCCTGTCACCTCTAAACCATCAAAGAAGAAAGAGGAGGCACCAAAAGCAGATAGTACAAAAGTGGTAACGGTGAAAATAGATTTTGATGGCTTGCAGGACCGGATACTGGCATTGCCCATTCCCGCAAAAGTGTACAATCAATTGGAGGCTGCCAAAGAAGGAGTTATTCTTTTTACCGAGCAAGTGCAAAATGAAGAAGGACTGACGTTACATCGCTTTACGTTGGAGAAACGAAAGACAGAAAAGGTAGTGGATGGCATCAGCGGATTTCAAATAGCCGCTGCAGGAGAAAAGTATCTCTATAGCACTGTTGCCAATCAATTGGTGATTTCTAAGGTGACAGAGAAACCTGACCTTGCAGAGGAGAGTTTGAGTATAGCAGGTGTTGAAATAAAAATTGATCCCATCCTTGAGTGGAAGCAGATGTTTAGAGAAGCATGGAGATTTGAGCGTGATTATTTTTATGTAGACAATGTGCATGGGCTGGATATGGACTGGGCTTACAAAACGTATTCTGCATGGATTGACGATTGTAAACATCGGGGGGATTTTAATTATATACTTGATATTTTCGGTGGTGAAACATCTATCTGTCACTCTTTTGTATGGGGTGGAGATTACCCGGAGGTTAAAACGGTACCTATTGGCTTGCTTGGTGCTGATATCAGTGTAGAGAATGGCCATTATAGAATAAAGAAAATCTACAGGGGAGAAAGTTGGAATGCCAACGTACAAGCACCGTTAAAATGGCCCGGAATCAATGTCAACACAGGTGATTACATCATGGCGGTCAATGGCATTCCGCTGGACACAGCGATTAATTTCTATTCCTATTTTGATCATACAGCCGGAAAGCAAACGGTTATCACCATCAATACTGTTCCTTCGTTCAAGGATGCAAAAGAAGTAACCGTAGTTCCTGTCGGAAGTGAATCTGAGTTGCGGCAACAAGATTGGGTAGAAGGCAACAGGCGAAAAGTGGATACGCTATCGAATGGAAAGCTGGCCTATGTCTGGTTACCGGATACAGGTGGAGGAGGCTATTCCAATTTCAATAGATATTATTTTGCGCAAAAGGATAAAAAGGGCGCTGTCATTGATGAGCGATTTAATCATGGCGGTTCCATTGCAGATTACATTGTTGATTTACTTTCGCGTGATCTCCTGGGCTATTTTAACAATCCTATTGGTACGAGACAGCCATTTACTGCACCCAATGCCGGAATTTTTGGACCGAAGGTCATGATCATCGATGAGATGGCAGGATCAGGTGGTGATATGTTGCCGTATATGTTTAAGGAGCGAAGCATTGGCCCTTTGGTGGGGACGAAAACATGGGGAGGACTCGTGGGCATTTGGGATGTGCCGGGACTCATAGATGGTGGTTATATCACTGCACCACGTGGTGGATTTTATAATGTGGCCGGTGAGTGGGATGTCGAGAACAAAGGCGTAACGCCTGATGTATGGGTCGAACAAGATGCAAAATCAGTTATTCAAGGCCATGATCCACAGTTGGAGAAAGCGGTTGAGGTTGCACTTGATTTATTGAAGACGCAGGAAGTAAAGCTTCTTCCGCAACCTGCGGATCCGGTAAGAGTGTTGAGACCAAAAAATTGAAACACCACACCTTCTTTTCACGATTTGAAAATCGGGGTTATTCAATAAACTTCGATTGGCATTGTGGTGATGGCATCATTCGTCATTCCCTTCACACGGGCAAAAGTGCAACAATCTATCTTGAATAAGAATAATTACTGTGTATATCACCGAAGCAGTTGCAGGTATTAACAAGGTAGGATCATTGCACCAGAATTCAAAAGTAAAATGATACGATATCTAAAAAATGGTAGAAACCAAAAATATATTTGTACTAATTGGAAGTGCTAGCCTTCATTCTGCTAACCAAATACTTGTAGACTGTATTGCAAAATTGATGCAGGACAAGTTCCATTTTATAGTATATCCCGATTTAAAAACACTTCCTCATTTTGATCCAGAATTGTCTGCCAACAATCCACCAGACCAAATTATAGAACTTAGAAGCAACATAGAAAAAGCAGATGGTATTTTAATTTGCACACCTGAGTATATTTTTAGTATTCCAAGTGGTTTAAAAAATGTGATGGAATGGTGTATTGCTACAACTGTTTTTTCAAATAAACCAACTGGACTTATAACTGCATCGGCAAGCGGGGAAAAAGCCCATGAAGAATTGCAACTCATCATGAAGACGGCTATGGCTAAATTTTCAATGGAAACAACCTTACTTATTCAAGGTGTGAAAGGTAAAATAAACGAACATGGACAACTTATTGACAAAAGTACATTGGGCAGGTTGACCAATTTTGCAAATGATTTCAGTGCTTTAGTTCATAAATATTAAGATATTATAATTATTTAAAGAGTTGAATATTAGTACTTTAAAATATTTTTTTGAATTTTTGTAACATTTCAGGTGTCTGTGTATCTAAATGACAAACAAAAAATAATTTAATGAAAAAGATCAATTTCTTAATCGCAATATTTGCATTCTTAAGTACCATTGTTTCTGCACAAAACAAGTCCTATCCATTTGAAGTTAAAATCAGCGGAAAAGGCCAGCAATCCATCATTTTTATACCTGGTTTTGCTAGTTCCGGAGAAGTATGGGACGAGACAAAATCAAATTATGAGACAGATTATACTTGTTACACACTGACAATGGCTGGTTTTGCAGGTGTACAGCCACAACCAAATGCCACTTTTACAGATTGGGAGACCGGTATCGCCAATTACATCAAAGAAAACAAAATTGAAAAGCCAATTTTGGTTGGGCACAGTATGGGTGGTAGTTTAGCATTAGCCATGGCGTCAGATTATCCAAACCTCATTAAAAAAATTGTTGTCGTAGATGCACTTCCTTGTTTACAAGCACTTTCGAATCCAGGTTTCATATCTACTGAAAACCCAGATTGTGCTCCGCTGGTAAATCAAATGACAGCACTGACACAAGAACAATTTTACCAGATGCAAACAAGCTCTATTTCCAGACTTGTCGCTGAAACGTCAAAACAAGAAGTAGTTATAAGCTGGAGTGTAAAATCTGATAGAACAACATTCGCAGAAATGTACTGTGATTTTACGAATACAGATTTGAGAGAAAAGATTAAAGGTATAGAATGTCCGGCTTTAATTTTGTTAGAAGACTCGTTTAAAACTATAAAACCAGCCATAGAAGGACAATATAAAAACCTAAAAAAGGCCAACTTACAGTATTCAAACAAAGGGTTACACTTTATAATGTTTGATGACAAAGAATGGTATATGAATCAATTAGCTAAATTTATAAATTAAGGACAATGAAAAAATTAACGTATTTCTTTCCAACCAGACAAAGCATCATTATTGGTGCCGCAGTTGGAATCGCGACAAAAAACATTGGAATTGGCATTTTTCTTATTTTATTATTTACGTTAGCTTCTAACTTAAAATTAATAAAGCAATAGATGCAGGTTTTTGAAGAAATATACAAGAGCTATTGGCAAAAGGTATTTCGCTTGTGCATGGGTTATGTAAACGATCATAACCTTGCACAAGACTTAGCACAGGAAACATTTATAATTGTTTGGCAGGAACTGCCTAAATTTAGAGCCGAAGCGAATATTGGAACCTGGATTTTCAGAATTGCCTCCAATAATTGCCTGAGGCAAATGGAGAAACAGAATCGGTTTCCAAAGGCAGATTGGCCTATACATTTGCCTGAAGAAAAGCAGTCGAGTATTGAACCTAAAATCCAGTTTTTATACAAATGTATAGCTGAACTCCCCGAAATAGAGCGTATTATTATTTCACTTGAACTAGAAGACATTAAACAAGCCGAAATAGCCAATATTGTTGGGCTTTCAGAAGCCAATATCCGGGTTAAGATTCACAGAATAAAAGAAAAATTAACGCAAAAATTTGCTGGTTATGAGCGATAGTATAGATTTCAAAGACTTGTGGAATAAACAAACAGCCATTCCACCAAATCCAGAACATTTGGTAGGTGAGATTAAAAAATTGAAACAAAACAATTTGAGAAAGTTAGTATTTACAAATATGTTGCTAATCGCAATCTCCGTATTTATAACCTTAATCTGGATATATTATCAACCGCAATGGCCAACAACAAAAATCGGAATTATTGTAATCATTTTAGCGATGGTTATATTTTTGTTATTTTACAATAAAAGTTATTATCTTTTTAAGACCCAAATGAACGCACAAAGCAATAGTAGTTATTTAAAAGATTTATTGGCCATTAAAGAGAAGCAGCGGTTTATGGAAAAAACCATGTTAAATGTATATTTTATTTTACTTTCCATTGGAGTTGGGTTGTACATGTATGAATATACTTCCCGAATGGAACCAATTTGGGGAATGGTCACTTATGGAATCACGTCCGCCTGGATTCTGTTTAATTGGTTCTATTTAAGGCCAAAGCAAATAAGGAAACAAACAGCAAAATTAAACGCCATCATCAACAAATTTGAAATGGTAAGCAATCAACTTGATGGTTAAAAAGTGCATGATCTTGAAAACTTTTGAGTTATAAAACTTGTTTACTAAATAAATTATTTAATAAGGAACGAACCGCTAACACAAGTTTTACACTATAGTGGATTTTGGGCTAAATTTAAAGTTTGTTTTGCATCTTTGAGGTTAGTGCAAAACCGAAAGTTAAGACTTCTGTAATCCGCTGCAGACATAAAGCCTGGGAACGTTATGCGAAATGTTCTGTTTAGAATCAAGAACTAAAAACATACATTTCCACTAATACTATGGTCGAGTAAAGAGGTTTTCATAACCCAATCTGGTTGCTATTGTGTGATTCACATTGAGCCTGTAAAAGATTTCTCTCTAACCATTAACCGAATGAAATACAATGGAAATGTCATAGATCCAGGGAATTGGTAAATTGTATCTTTTAGGACGCTGACATGACCACAAGTAGGGCATATAGCATTTTCGCTCATTGAAACTCTTACCTCCTTAACTATATTTGCCTGCATATCTCATAAACTAATCAATTAGACAATCCATCATCCCATGTTCGGAAACCTACTCTTTGGCCTCACCCTCCTTACCTATATCGCGTTGTCCGTCTTCAATATCCAGAAACTGAATGTACCTGGGGAGCGGCTCGTTGGCGCAAGTATGATAGCGTTTGGGTTAATAGCGGCCTATATTGTCTTCAGTTTATTTCTAACCATTGCCATTGCCTCCAGGGGTGGGTTTAACTGGATATCCACTTCCGCCTCCTCCCGCAATATCGTCATTGGTATACTTTGGTTTGGCATGGTAGCCGGTGTTGTTTTTTGTTCTATGCTCACGACAGAATACCAAAACGATCAAACCACAGGTATCTGGCGTTTAATTTCCTTGCCGGTTTATTTTGGAGGCCTCTGGTTACCATTACTGATGTTGATACCGTATGCCATCTTATTAAATTCCGGATGGCGTGAATCGCTTTCCCCGATGATCTATAAAATCCCTTTATGGGTGGGTTGTATCACCGGTATTTTAATCATGATGACTCCGAAAATAGTTACAACATTTGGCATTACCATTCCAAGGAAGCAAATCGATAATAACCAGGTCGAAGCAGATATCAAAAGTACAATTGACAGCCAATCATCCATCAGCGACCTTTTAGAATATACGCAGTATGAAGATGATCGGTACCGGATAGCAGCATGGGCAAAAATAAAATCAGATCCAAATTGGGAAAGCGAATTGATCAAGTTGCTTGAACATGATGACGAGTATGGGCATCATTACTTTCGGTTTGTGTATATATTCCTGGATAAAAATAAAGTGGATCATCCTGATCGTTTCATTGCACCCATCAATACCTCCATTGGTACGATTACGGCAGAGGTTCAGCGAGTGCTTGAAAAATCATTTCTCTATTCGCCTGATTTGTCAGTGCTGAATATTGACATCATGTGCCGCGTGCTGGATGACCAGTTTAAAGA
>JAGOIB010000090.1 GCA_017995875.1 Saprospiraceae bacterium | reverse complement strand
GCTTCACCCCATCCGGTACCTCCACCATTATGAATGCTCACCCAGGTAGCACCTCTCATCGCATCACCTATCACATTGTGTATCGCCATGTCCGCCGTAAATTTCGATCCATCATAGATGTTGGACGTTTCTCTCCATGGACTATCCGTACCACTGACATCATGATGATCCCTACCCAATACAACAGGGGCTCTTAATCGTCCATCCCTGATCGCTTTGTTAAATAATTTTGAAATGGCTATCCGACCATCCGCATCAGCATACAGTATCCGGGATTTACTTCCAACCGCAGGAATATCTGTACCGGCCTTTTCTATCCACGCAAGATTATCCGCCCACTGGCTTTTTATTTCCTGCGGACAAGTCAATAGCAATTCACGAATCGCATCGGCCGCAAGTTTATCTGTAGCCATCAGATCTTCTTTGTCCCCTGAAGTACATACCCAACGGAAAGGACCGAAGCCGTAATCGAAACACATCGGCCCCATGATATCTTCTACATACGATGGATATTTGAAGCCCGATGGTTTATGTGTATCCAGGATATCAGCACCTGCTCTTGCCGCTTCAAATAAGAATGCATTTCCATAATCCCAGAAATACATACCACGACTGCACATCATATTGATCGCATCTATGTGGCGATGTAAGGAACTCCTGACGGCATGATCAAAAGCATCTTTATCATCATCCAGTAATTTCTTTGCTTCATCAAACGTAAAGCCGACAGGGCAATAACCAAGGTTATCAATATTATGACATGAAGTTTGATCAGAGCCTAATTCAATTGGTATGTTTCTGGCAACAAGTTTTTCCCAGACATCCACAATATTTCCATGATATACAAAGCACCGCGCCTCTCCTTCTTTTTTGGAGGTAAGAAATTGAGACAGCATCACATCCAGATCAGCAAACACATCTTCCTGACGGATATAATGGTCGGCAACCCGTTGATGGATAGCATCCTGATCCACTTCTGCAATGATACCCGTAGCACCTGTTACAAGAATAGCTTTGGATTGGGCACCTGACATTCCGCCCAGTCCTGACGTAACAAAAGCCTTCCCTTTGAGCCCATCAGCGCCCAATCCTTTTAGCCGACCTGCATTGAGGAGTGTAATGGTAGTGCCATGCACGATGCCTTGCGGACCGATGTACATAAATGATCCGGCAGTCATCTGGCCATACTGCGTCACACCCATCGCATTATATTTATTCCAATCTTCTTTGGAAGAATAATTCGGAACCATCATCCCATTGGTAACAACCACTCTTGGTGCTGCTGCACTGGATGGAAATAAACCAAGTGGGTGACCTGAATACAACACAAGCGTTTGTACATCCGTCATCTCACTGAGATATTTCATGGTGAGCAGATATTGCGCCCAGTTTTGAAAGACAGCTCCATTGCCACCATAGGTGATAAGCTCATGAGGATATTTTGCCACCAGGGGATCCAGGTTGTTTTGAATCATCAACATGATGGCAGCAGCTTGTTTGCATTTTGCTGGGTATTGATCAATCGGCCTCGAATGCATAGAATAAGACGGCCTGTACCGATACATATAGATGCGCCCATAGTGGATGAGTTCATCTGCAAATTCTGGCGCCAGCGACGCATGTAATGATTCCGGAAAATAGCGAAGCGCATTGGCCAATGCCAATCTACGCTCATCAATACTAAGACTACTGATACTGCGCACCGGGGCATGCTGAGTGAAAGTATCACGTCCGGAATATTCAGGCAGTTCGGCAGGAATACCGGCACGCAATGTATCTTGAAACGATTTCAGGTCATTATTCATAAGTGTAAAGGTAAGTCAAGGAGCAGAATGAGAAAATGGACGCTGGAATAGGCTATATTCCATTATCCACATTAAGGTCAGCTCCTTTTATTTCCTTTCCTATGATGCACGTCATAGGTATTTATAGTAATAATCATCAGTATTCCCTTAAACTGCTAACTACTAACTACTAACTTCTAACTACTAACTTATCTTTGCGCCCTTATGGAAACAAAACGTGTTTTAGTAACCGGTGCCGCTGGTTTTATTGGCCGGTTTTTGCAGGTGGAAGGAGAGAAAAGAGGTTATGATGTTTACGGAAGTTATCGGAATGACGAAGAAAAGGCGTTACTCGAGGGCCGAACCAAAAGTTTCTTTATGGAATTCTCTGAAAGGGAGACGCTGAGCAAACGATTGGTTGATTTCGCGGCTGAAACTGGTGGTTTTGAATACGTCATTCATTGCGCCGGAATAACCAGGCCAAAAAGAATCGAAGAGTTCCACGAAGGAAATGTTGAGTTCACCGATTTTTTTATCCACGAATTACTCCGAACGCAGCCTGCATTTAAAAAGTTTGTCTTCATCAGCAGCCTGCAGGCACTGGGCCCGGGTGATCCTGAAACAATGGAGCCCATCAATGAAGAGACTGTTCCAAAACCTTTTACACCATACGGCATCAGTAAGCTTGAAGCAGAGAAAAGGATCAAAGCTGTTCCCGGACTTGATTGGATCATATTCAGGCCAACATCGGTCTACGGTCCAAGGGACACCAAGTTCATCCACGTTATTTTAAACGCTGTCAGGAAAGGCTTTTCTGTAAGGGTCGGGCCTAAAGGCCAGCTCGTCAGTTTCGTATACGTGAAGGACCTTGCGAGAGCATTATGGGATGCAGTCGACAAGGATGTCCATCATGAAGTGTATGTGGTTTCTGACGGCAATGATTATGATCCATCACAGGTCAACGAATACCTGGTCAAACACCTTAACGTCAAGACACGAAAAGTCAAAGTGCCAAGAAGCCTGTTGTTAGGGATCGCCCATGTAAGACTATTTCTTGCAAGGATCACCCAAAAGCCACTTCATGTAAGCCCGTTTAAGATTCAGGAAATAACAGCACGCAACTGGCGCGTAGACAATTCGAAAATGGTCCGCGAGCTTGATTTCAAACCTCAATACACACTTGAATCAGGGATTAAAGAAGCACTCATCGAAGACGGATTTATAAGTTAGAAGTTAGCAGTTAGAAGTTAGCAGTTTACTTTCCACTCAATAAGAATTTGCTTTGATAAATAAAAAAAGCCCGTGATTCATCACGAGCTTTTTTATTTCTATTCAGCCTAATCAGCCTCTTAGGCCTCTTTAGCCTCTTAGGCCTCTTTAGCCAAGTACCGGATTCAATACCTTATCCTGGTATGCTCCAGCTTTCAACTTTTCTGAAACAGCAGAAAAAGCATCCAGGGTCTGTTGAACATCCGCATCGGTATGCGAAGCAGTAGGTATCATCCGCAGCAGGATCATTCCCTTAGGAATAACAGGATACACAATCATGGACGTAAAGATTCCATAGGACTCCCGCATATCATGCACAAGTTGTGTTGCTTCAAACGGAGTGCCATTCAGATACACAGGCGTCACTACTGTATTCGTATCGCCGATGTTAAAACCTCTTTCTTTCAGACCTTTCTGCATTGACGTGGCAATATGCCAGAGTTGTTGTTTGTATTCAGGATGGTTGATCATCAACTCCAGACGCTTGAGATTACCTTCCACAATTGGCATCGGCAAACTCTTGGCATGGATCTGGGACCTCATCGCGTATTGAAGGTATTGGATAATATCAGCATCACCTGCAAGGAAACCACCAGTGCAAGCAAATGATTTGGCAAAGGTGGAGAAATAGATATCTATATCATCCTGGCACCCTTGCTCAACACCGGCGCCACGGCCACCTTCGCCTAGTGTGCCGAAACCATGTGCATCGTCTACAAAAAATCTGAAGTTGTACTTTTTCTTTAACGCAGCTATTTCTTTCAGGATACCTTGATCACCCCGCATCCCAAATACACCTTCCGTAACGACAAGGATGCCTCCCCCTTTTTCATCAGTCCATTTTTTTGCACGCTCCAGGTTCTGTTCTACACTCTCGATATCATTATGCTTGTAGGAAAAACGTTCACCAATATGGAGACGAGTACCGTCAATAATACATCCGTGACTTTCAGCATCGTAAACGACTGCATCTCTTCTGCTTAATAACGCATCGATTGCAGACACAACGCCAGGATATCCATAATTGACGACCGCAGCAGCTTGTTTGTACACGTGAGCTGCAAGTTTTCTTTCCAGTTCTTTGTGGAGTGAAGTTTCGCCGGTCATCAGACGGGCACCCATAGGGTAGGCCAGACCCCAGCGGGCTGCAGCTTCTGCATCTGTTTTACGAACTTCAGGATGATTGGCAAGTCCAAGATAATTGTTAATGCTCCAGACAACTACTTCCTTGCCATTGAACATCATACGTGAACCGATTTCCCCTTTTAATTCAGGGAACATATAATATCCCTCTCCCAAATGGGCATATTGTCCTAATGGCCCACGTTGATGGCGGATTCTTTCAAATATTTCCATAGTTTTTGATGTATTTATTAAAGACACGTTCTAATCTCCGTTGAATCTGATAGCTTGGCGCATAGTCTGCAATCTTGCGTATGAAGCCTTGCTTTTGCATCCAGCCATTGCTGTAAATCTTACTCAGATATTTGCTTCCATGATCAGCAAATAAAAGAACTACCACATCGGTTGATTTAAATTCCCGACGCATGCGCATCAGCGCCTCTATGACAGCCCCGCTGCTATAGCCGGCAAAGATGCCTTCACTCTTTGTCAATTGTCTTGCACGGAAAGCACTGCTCCTGTCATCCACCTTGATAAAGCGATCGATGGTATCAAACTCGACATTGGATGGGATGATATTTTTTCCCACGCCTTCCAGTTGATAAGAATGGATTTCACTTTTATCAAGTATTCCCGTTTGATGAAATTTGGTCAAAACAGAACCTTCAGCATCCACCCCAATCACTTTAACGTTAGGATTCTGCTCTTTAAGGTATTTACCAGCACCGGAGATCGTCCCTCCGGTTCCTACAGTCGCGAGGTAGTGGGTAATCTGTCCTCCTGTTTGTTTCCACAACTCAGGTCCTGTACTGTGATAATGAGCCTCTACGTTTGTGTGATTGTAATATTGGTTCACATAAAAGGAGTTTGGTATCTCCCTTGAGAGCCGCTCTGCCTGGCTATAGTAAGATTGAGGATCATCAGAAGGAACATGGTTGGGACAAACCAATACTTCTGCGCCTAAGGCTTTTAACTGGGCGATTTTCTCTTCCGCACTCTTATCAGTTGTGGTGAGAATGCACTTATAACCCTTCACAATGCAAGCCATCGCCACTGAATAACCTGTATTGCCTGAGGTGGATTCAATAATCGTTCCCCCGGGTTTGATCATTCCCTTCTTTTCAGCATCTTCGATGACAGCAAGTCCGATTCGGTCCTTTGCGCTTAATCCGGGATTAAAAGATTCCAGTTTGGCAAGTACAAGACAGCCGGCCAGTTGCGAAAGTCCATGCAACTTAACCATAGGCGTATTACCTACGGTTTGCATGATATTATCGTGCCATTGGGGTCTCAGATTGAATGATTCCTGGGTCATAGAAAATCAATTCCTGTTGTCATGACCTATTACCAGGCCTTGTCTTGCAAAGATACAAAGTCATTTGGGTTGATGAAATCAAGGGGAAGATTATGGGCCTAAATTCAATTATAACATATAAAGTCCATAATGTCAATATGTTACAATGCAAATTCGATTCCTCCTCCATCACCCTCTTTAGGTCTGGAAGCGGCCCGGCCTGAGCGTTAAAGACGGTTTGTAACCCCGGTTTTCGCTTAAAGCGTCACAGAAATGAGGCTTTTTAAGATGAGCGCTTCCTTCTTGACCCATCTCCAAAAAAAAAGCCGGCTCGAAGGCCGGCTTTTTATAATATCCACAAAGGATTAGTTTTTATTCGGAGTAGCTGAGGCTGTCTTGCCTTTACCAGCGCAGCATGATTTGTTCGCACTGGAAGAGGTAGTTGTAGCTTTACCGGCGCAGCATCCTGCTCCACTACCTGAAGTGCCTTTAGCACCACAACCGGCTGCACCTTCCATTTTTACCGGAGATACATTAACAAAAGAATTGGTTGTTGCATCATACGCTAAATCAACGTAGGTGAATTCACCGGTTGTTGCTCCAGCTTGTTTTCTTACATACGATACAGTACCACTAACCGGGCATGTTCTGGCTTCAATAGTTGGATCCATAGAGGCCAGCTTTGCAGCGGCAGCATTGGATTCGGTAGCATTAGCGGCTGATGCACTGTTATGATCACCACATGAGGTGCTCATAGCTGCAGCAGGTTTAGCGGTGCATGATGATTTGCTACAGGTTGATTTCTGTGCCTGTACTCCTACTACCATCAGGGAGAAGAAGAAAATGGAGAAAATGACTTTTTTCATTGTATCGTATTTTTTTTTGTTATTAAATCGGTCGTCCAAAGATAAGGACTGAACGCTTATGCTATTAGTTAAATTTTAAGGATAAGCCTAAACTTAACAGTACTTTAACGGAAATTTATCGGATTATGTTCGCAAAGATCTCGGTTTTTCTGGCTATTTGCTATCTGGGCGTTCTCTCCTCTTGTTCTTCAACGAGGGAATTTCCCGAAAAATATAAGCGGGATCAGATCCACTTTGGCCAGGGAGGAGGTTTCACTGGCATGGTGACCTATTTTGTTTTGCTCGAAGATGGCAGACTTTTTCAGCGCCAAATGAAAGACAGTACCTATACATACGCTGACAGGTGGGACCAGGACTTTGTGAAGCAAATGTTTTCCAACTATAAACTTTTCCATTTTGATCAACTTAGCTATTATGAGCCCGGGGATTTGTATTACTTTATTCAGTACCATCACGGGAAGGAGGCTATCTATAATGTCGCGTGGGGTAAGCCAGGTTTCAGACCGGATGAAAATCTTGTGACTTATTATAACTTGCTTTTTAAATCAACAAAATCCAAATCATGAGAACCATTTACACCATCATGCTTCAAATCGGATTTTTGGCCGGCGTATTCGCACAGACTCCGTTGAAACAAATTGATAACAAACCTTTTGTTCCTTCACAACCTCTGCAGGTGGCTCATTCTCCTGCTACAATAAAAGGATCCAATCGCCTGGGAAATGCCTGGGCACCAGGCACTATTAATTCGATTAATCCAATGCCTGAATTGGTTGCATCCTCAAAGGTTTCCACTTCAGGGAGTTTTTGGATTGATCTGAAACCGAATAATTTATGGGCTTCCCGCACTACAGTCAAGGCACTTCTTGAAAAGATCCTTCCTGTAGACATGAAAAACGACCCTTGGTCCTTGGATTGGACAATAGTCAAAGAAACGAGGGATCAGCAAGGCATTGAACATGTCAGAGTTCAACAAATTCTTGCAGGAAAACCCATTTATGGGCAGGATATGGTACTCCATATTGATCATGGAAGTCTCAGGGATATCAATGGCTTTGCCTGGACAGGAAATCTGCCTTCCAAACTTCCTTATCCTGCTTCTTCGTCCGAAGCTCTGCTGGCTGCTAAAAATTTCCTTCTGGAACAAAATGTCCGCTTTCAGGACAAAAGCCATTTTCCAGGTTTGGATGCATCAGATGATACAGCCAATCTTGTATGGTTTCCTCAAAACGGGAAACTGGTGCTAACGTATGAAATCGACATTCATCCAAATATGATGGATCATTGGAAAGTATATGCTGACGCAACCACGTTTGAAATACTGAAGTCGTATTCCCAACTGTGCGCATTCGCTCCTTTGCAATTATTTGATTTGTCATGTGCTGAGGACAATGTTGAGACTCATAAAATGACGAAAGAATGGAATGCCATGATGCCTCCGGTTATGATGGACGGCCCAACCGTTGTTTCGGATCAGGATCTTAATGGCAGTAATCGTACTGTCAATGGGTACCAGGTAGGATCTTCATTTTTTATGATTGATGCCAGCAGGCCTGGAATGTTTCAAGGTAATCAGTCCGTCATGCCAAATGAACCTGTTGGGACAATCTGGACAGTCGATGCGCAAAATACATCACCACAACAATCAAATTTTGAGGTTGTCCATGTCTCGAATACAAATAACAATTGGAAAAATCTTGAAGTGTCTGCACATTTTAATGGAGGGCAGGCCTATGAATATTTCAGGCAAAC
>JAGOIB010000089.1 GCA_017995875.1 Saprospiraceae bacterium | reverse complement strand
GGGCACATGATTACTCCTATTCGAAATGATTTCTTAATCTTATTTTCTCGAAACTCGAAACTGATAACTCGAAACTAACCACCCACACCCACCACCCACACTTCTCACGTTCTCACGTTCTCACGTTCTCACGTTCTCACGTTCTCACGCTCTCACGTTCCTTCGGTCTCCGAAGCCATTGAATCAGAATGAAATTCCATTCAATGCGCGAAGGAGACTCACGCTCTTGCGTTCTCACGTCTAAAACCAATAACTTTGCCCCTGATACGCTATAACCCCCTCACGGACGTTATACCTCAGTCAGTTGTCAAAGCCGGATGGATATGCTTATAAGTTTACTTTTTACATTGTTCTCAAGCCTGTTTCTTCACAATTCGCCTGCGGAGCCATTGGATAGGTGGCTTGTGGAGCTAAAATCACCGGATGCAACATGCCTCAATGAATGGTGGGAAAACACCGGTTTTGAATCAACTTCAACTTTCAAAAGAGCTCTTCCAATAGGCAATTGGTGGGTCGTCCAGATTCCTAAAAGCCAATCGCCCTCGCTTGAAAATCTGGCCTGTGTAAATCATATAACTGTAGATCAGAAGATCGAATACCGGGACAATCAACCAAATGATCCTGGTTATATCAACCAACGGGATATGAATCTCATCAAGATGTCCAAAGCCTGGGACATCGCTACAGGTGGCGTCACCACTTCCGGAGACACCATTGTCGTAGCAATCCTCGATGATGGTTACCAGATCACTCATCCGGACCTGGTAGATAATATCTGGATCAACAGGGGAGAGGTTGCAGATGATGGTATAGACAATGATTTCAACAATTATATTGATGACCGGGTCGGGTTCAATGTGACCAATCAAAACGATCATCATCCCATTCACTCACATGGCACATCAGTTGCCGGCGTGATAGGTGCTGTAGGCAATAATAACATTGGCGTCAGCGGAGTCAACTGGAATGTAAAACTTTTGCTGCTCAGTGGTGCTGATCACGAATCGAGTGTGATTGAAAGTTACCAGTACGTTCTGGATATGAAGGTTGCCTATGAACAATCTAATGGAGCCAGAGGAGCCTTCATCGTTGCAACGAATTTATCCGCGGGAATCAACCGCGCCTTTGCTTCAGAACATCCACTATGGTGTGAAATGTATGACAAGCTCGGACAATTAGGTATTCTAAATGTATGTGCAGCTCCCAACGAAAGTCTGTCCGTGGATGTAGATGGAGATATGCCTTCTACTTGCACATCTCCTTACCTCATTGCTGTCACCAATGTAGATGAATCGGATGTGCTGGTGGAAAGCGCAGGATTTGGTGTAGTAAGCATTGATATGGGTGCTCCCGGAAACGGAACTGTCACTACAGCTACGACAGATAAGTACAAAGCTTTTGATGGTACAAGCGCAGCAGCTCCTCATGTGGCAGGCATGATTGCTTTGATGTATAGCACCCCCTGTACTGATTTCCTTTTTGATCTTAAGTCAAATCCATCAGGTACCGCAACCCGGATCAGGGACATTATCCTCTCTACCGGAAAACCAAACAATTCACTCATGGATATGACCGCCACAGGTAAAAGGCTTCAGGCAGATGCTGCAATGCAAGCCACGGTGGCAGATTGCGGGATGAACGTAGGGACAGCATTGGATATATTTTCCATAAGACCAAATCCTGTCGGTCCTGATGAAATCAAGGTCTATTTTACAGTGCCTGAAAATGCTGCAAATCCCTTTTTTGAAATATTTACGGTTACCGGCGCCAGGGTCACCCGTGTGGCGATAGAAAACACCGACATCGAGCAGGGCTTTATCAGGATCAAAACCAATCCATTACCAGCCGGGGTTTATTTGCTGACATTGAGGAATGACAAAGATTCTGTGACCCGAAAAGTAGTTGTTATTATATAACCGGGTTGAAACCATTGATACTGAGCGGGGTATTAAAATTATCCTCAAACGGATGCTGAAAAGTCAGAGATAAACATATATCTTTGCGCTCCATTTAAGGATTTGGCTTCGTAGCTTAATTGGATAGAGCACCTGACTACGGATCAGGAGGTTGAAGGTTCGACTCCTTTCGAAGTCACAGCTTTTTTGGTAACTTCTTGAAATTTAATTCATTATAAATTACAATAAAGCCAGATATTATGGCCAGAGAATGTCAATTAACAGGTAAAAAACCGATGACCGGTAACAAGGTCTCTCACTCCAACATGAAGAGTAAGCGGAGATTTTTACCCAACCTGCAGAAGAAAAACTTCTTTATTCCTGAAACAGGCCAGTGGGTTCAGATCAACCTTTCTACGTCCGCGCTAAGGACTGTAGATAAGTTAGGCATTTATGATTACCTCAAAAGATTGAAAGCAGAAGGCGTCAACACCGGCGTTACGCTGAAGAAATAATCGCAATAGCAGCAATAGCAGACCATCATGGCAAAGAAGTCAAAAGGAAACAGGCATCAGATCATTCTTGAATGCACCGAGCATAAAGCAACCGGTCTCGCAGGCACATCCCGTTATGTGACCCAAAAGAACCGCAAGAACACCCCGGACCGTCTTGAACTTAAGAAGTTCAACCCGATCCTGAAGAAAATGACCGTTCACAAAGAAATCAAGTAATAAAGAGAAATGGCTAAAGTTTCGAAAAACGCAAAGGTTGCGCAGAGAGCAGCCAACGTAGGTTCCGGAAGGGATTTTGTCAAGGTTGTAAAACCTGTCAAAGACCCTGTAACCGGTAAGTACTCGTACAAAGAGGTAATGGTCCACAAGGACAAAGTGAAAGACTTTTTTGCTGAGAAGTAATCTGTCAGCAATACATCTTTCGGTTTACTACCTTCCACGATATCTGAAATGAAGAGCTTGATGCAGATCAAACTCTCCGTTTCAGATATCTTCATTTCATACCTCATCGATCCATCATGAGTTTCTTTAAAAAATTCTTTTCCAAAGAAAAAGAGCAGGAACTGGAGCAAGGTCTTGAAAAAACCAAATCAGGGCTTTTTCAAAAGATTTCCAAAGCTGTTGCCGGTAAATCCAAAGTGGATGTCGAAGTGCTCGACGAACTTGAATCCGCACTGATCTCCAGCGATGTAGGACTTGAAACCACCGTCAAGATCATCGAGCGCATTGAAGCCAGGGTAGCCCGTGATAAATACCTCAATGTCTCCGAACTAAATTCCATCCTTCGTGATGAAATCGCGGCCCTCCTCACCGAAAATAACACTATTGACCTCGAAGACTTCGAACTACCCGAAGGCAAGAAACCATATGTATTATTGGTGGTTGGTGTCAATGGTGTAGGGAAAACAACGACAATAGGCAAGCTTGCATACCAATATAAACAAAAAGGCTTTTCAGTACTACTGGGAGCAGGTGATACTTTTCGCGCCGCAGCTGTTGATCAGCTCAAAGTCTGGTCAGAAAGGGTAGGTTGCGCCTTCTTCAGTAAGGGAATGAATACAGACCCCGCTGCTGTTGCTTTTGAAGCTGTACAGGAAGGAATTCGCAACAACACCGATGTGGTGATCATCGATACCGCGGGTCGTTTACATACCAAGATTCATCTGATGCGCGAATTGACTAAGATCCAAAAGTCAATCGATAAGTCTTTACCTGGTGCACCACATGATGTCATGCTGGTACTGGATGCCACCACCGGCCAAAATGCATTTGAGCAATGTCGCCAGTTTTCTGAAGCAACAGAAGTCACTTCACTTGCATTGACTAAACTCGATGGCACCGCAAAAGGTGGTGTGGCACTTGGTATTTCAGATCAGTTTAAAATCCCCATCAGGTTTATTGGGGTTGGCGAAAGGATTGATCAACTGCAGGTCTTTAACAAGAAGGCATTTGTTGAATCTCTTTTCAAGGGAGCACCTGTTACTCCTTCTTAAAATAAAACAGGTGTCTTTACCAGAGACACCTGCCTATTGTAAAACATCCAACAAAATAGTTCAACTATTTTTATTTGTCACAGACAAGACACCGCTTATTTGATAAGCCGGATATTGACTGTATAAGGGGTTAATTGCTTTGCTTGCCTGAACTTCACTTTTTTGAAATTCAACAATTCCTTTACATAATTGCAAGCCGCTGTACTATTTCCTTCTGTGTGCAGTACTACTATTTCATTTTTGGCATTGATCAGGAAATCGACCGTGACCAACTCAGCCTCATTGGCAAGGAAACTGAGATTGCGGTCTTTAAACAAGGATGAAATTTCCTGGTGCAGGACCGTAGTTGGAGAAGTCCTGGGTCCGGCATCCATGGTGGATGAAACCAACATAAATGAGCTCAAAAAGAGCATTTGAATCAATAAAGTTTTCATGGGTACTCGGTTTTTTAAATTTTGAATGAAGGGTCAATTCATTCCAGGTTATGGGTTTTATTCGTTCAATCGTATTAATGTCAGAAAGACGACAAATGAGGGTGGAAAGTTGCGGATGGAACGTTAAAAATCGGTAAAAACATGAAGTTTATCTACCAATCATCTGATTCTTCATTTCGGCTGCAGGCCCCATAGGGATTGGAATAAGAGCATGCCAACAGAATGAAATTCCGGATGAGCGTGATATATTGCCCGTTTATCACTCCAAAGATGTTTACAGCCAAACACTATTCCTCATATTACTATTTTTTAAGTATTATTGACCTCGCTTTTGAGAATCTCCTTGTCTATGGTAAAATTCTGTACCTGTTTGGGTTTGGTTGCCTCGACGTTCCTTTTAATTTCATATTCACCTAATCCACCGGATGGTAAGACTGGAGCACCAGGGGATGGTTTTTGCCAGGAATGTCATAATTCAGGAACCCCAATCAATGATGGTACAATTACTGTTGAAGGTTTTCCTGAAAACATTACTCCTCTTGACACGTATCAACTGACTGTCGTGAATAGGAATACTATCGGAGATGCTGTACGAGGTGGATTTCAAATGACCATCCTTGGACCTTTCAATACCAAAGTTGGCAAAATGGAAAGGCCTTCTGCTAATTCAGCAGTGGCCAATGCAATGGGAAGACAATATTTCGAACATCATCCGGCAGTTGAATATCCGGATAGCAATGTACTTCGATGGACAGTTGACTGGATTGCTCCTAATCTTGCCGGATCAAGTGTAATCACATGGTATATTTCAGGCAATATTGCCAATGGAGATTTTGACAATACAGGTGATCGTATTGTGAATGCAATGGGTAAAGGAACCATCATCCTTGCTGCGGCAGAAGACCTGATTAGTCAACAACCCATACTATATCCAAATCCAGGAAATGATGATATTTTTGTTGCGTTCAAGGATAATTCTTCACCTGATGGCTTCGTGGTATTTTATAATCTCATGGGCTCGAAGGTAAGTGAAGCGCCATTGGAACAAGGCAGAATCCATTGTCCTGATCTCCTCTCAGGTCTTTATATTTTGGAAATACATCAAGGCGGGCATTCTTTTGTGACGAAATGGTCAAAACTGTAGTACCTCCTTGTATGTTGTTTGTAAATACGATTGTCCCCCCTCTGGACCGAACCAATAATGCATCCCTAATGGATGGTTTCGGATTTAATCAATTCTTTGTTTAATTATTACACTATGTCAAGATTATACGCTGTCATTGCCGTTTTACTCAGTCTTACTATTCTGATGTCGCATTCAGATAACCCACCAAATGGTAAATCTGGCGCACCTGGAGATGAGTTGTGCACAGAATGTCATTCGTTGGATGGCGGAACACAGGATGGAACGCTTTTACTATCTGGACTGCCTGCAGTCATAGAACCAAATACGACCTACATGCTGACCATCACTAATAGTAATCCTAATATGATGGCTCAGGATAATGGTTTGCCTGGACAAGCAGGATTTCAGATGACTATTCTTAATAGTAATAATCAGAAAGCAGGTGATTTTGTAGCGGGATCAAATGATCCTAGTTCAGTCATTACCAATTCAGGAGGAAGGCAATATTGGGAGCACGATCCATCCCAAACATATCCTGGAACGGGATCTAATTCGGTTTCATGGACTGTCAGCTGGAAAGCACCATCAGCTCCGGCAAATACGACTATTACATATTACGCAGCAGGTAATGTTGCTAATGGCAATGACGACAATGATGGAGATTTGATTATCACTTCCGTCGGATCAGGTATGCTCAATGGTGGTTCCGCTTTAGATGTCACCATCACCAGTTCCCAGGATGTATTATGTAATGGGCAGAATACAGGTAGCGCCACTGCGACAGCATCTGGTGGAGCAAGCCCATATACGTATCACTGGTCGAATGGCGTCAATATGGCTACCATTACCAACGTAGCGTCAGGTACCTATTCAGTTACAGCGACGGACAGTGATGCATCCACTGCTACGACTTCAGTATTTATAGGACAACCTCCAGCTCTCGCATTTCAGACACCGAACATTACCAATGTGAGCTGTAACGGTGGTGCAAATGGCTCTATTCTGGCTGGTGCCACAGGAGGTGTTTCACCATATATTTTTAACTGGTCCAATGGATCAAGCGGTCCATCTATCAGTGGACTTACTGCAGGCAGCTACACCGTGACAGTCACTGATGATAATGCATGTACAAAAATGGCAACATACCAGGTAACACAACCTGGAGTTATAAACATCAACCTGGTCAATCTCACGCATGAGACATGCAGTGGTGAAGATGATGGGGCTATCACCATATCAGTAACAGGAGGTGTCAATCCTATTTTTGTTGAATGGTCAAATGGTTTTATCGGAAATACGATCACGGGTCTTTCGCCTGACACTTATTCTGTAACTGTAACGGATAATAATGATTGCACCAAAACAGCCTCTTATACCGTCAACCCTGGTGGTGTAGTGAATGTAACTTTATTGCAAATACAACATGTCACCTGCAATGGAGGAAATAATGGTGGGATCTCTGTCAGTGCATCCGGTGGTCAGGCACCATACACATATGCATGGTCAAATGGTGGTAGCGGTGAATCCATTACAAATCTTACAGCAGGAAATTATCTTGTGACAGCAACTGATAATGTCGGTTGCCAGGTCGTAAAATTATACACCGTTAATCAACCGGGTCCGATCACGACTGTCATCAATTCAACCGGGCAAAACCTGTGTGCAGGAGACAGTCTTGTTAATCTCACTGCAGTGGCTTCCGGCGATGCACCACCTTTTACAGGTTCATGGTCGAATGGTGTTACAGGTTTAACAAATCCTGGACTTCCTGCAGGAACATATACTGTTACGATAACAGATAATACCGGTTGTACAACTACTGCTTCAAAAGTAGTCACTGCACCTTCTGCAGTCGTTGTAGTAGTAACAGCGACAGACGAAACCGCCCCAGGTGCGAATGATGGTACTGCTATTGTAGTAGCGTCCGGAGGTACACCAGGGTATACTTACCAATGGAGCAACACAGCCACTACAGATAGCATAGGAGGCCTGGCACCAGGATTATACACAGTGACAGTTACTGATGCGAATGGTTGCACAGCCACGGGTTCAGGTCAGGTAGACGTATTTGGATGTTCATTAAATATTGATCTCGGGCCGGATATTTTTATTTGCGAAAACGACACCATAATCATAGCTGCCCCGGCGGGATTGACCAGTTACTTATGGAGTACTGGTGAAACTACTCCATTTATAACTGTTAGTTCAGGTGGAGAATATTGTGTCTCCGGTACAGATGCACTTGGTTGTCAGGATGCAGATTGTATTGTGATCACCGAAGATGATTTTCCTTTGATAACGTGTCCTGTCATCCATGAATCTGCCCCCGGCCTCAATGATGGAGCTATCCAATGTGATAGCATCCCCGGTATCGTAACATATCAATGGAGCAATGGAGCCACCACAGCTTCTATTTTAGGACTTTCTCCCGGTGAGTATTGTGTCACGCTTACCAATACCGCAGGATGCACAGATTCGCAATGTTTTATTATCCAGCCAGGTAATTGTAACCTGGTCATTACAAGCTTAGTTGCGGCTGTTCAATGCAATGGCGATGCTTCTGGATCTGTATCAGTGAATGTAGAAAATGCCACCGCTCCTGTGACCTATCTTTGGTCTAATGGGGATACAGATGCAACAGCAGAAAATTTGGTTGCAGGTGAATACTCAGTCACGATCAGTGATGGTGCCGGATGTGGAGAAATTCGCACGTTCATATTAACTGAACCAACTCCATTAGTCATTACCATTGATAGCGTAGCACCTGTTCAGGATTTTGATTCAGGATTAATTCATATTACTCCTTCAGGTGGGGTTCC
>JAGOIB010000088.1:4063-8309 GCA_017995875.1 Saprospiraceae bacterium | reverse complement strand
TTCATTTCCTGTTTTCCTGGTATGAGTTAGACAATAATATGCTGGCCAACTTTATGAATCCTGAGGTTTCCGGTTCGGCAAAACAATTGATTGATTTGCTCGATACACATTTTAAAACTATATCTGAACACTATGGCTATGAAGTACTTCCGGATGAACATTTAATCAATTCGCTGGGCTACCAGTTTATGGAAGCGCGTAAATTGGACATGGCCTTTGCATGCTTTGATCTGAATATCAGAAATTTTCCACTGAGCACCAACGTGTATGATTCCATGGGAGATTATTATGTAGCCAAAAGGGATACCGCAAAGGCCATCGAAAGTTTTACCAAGGCTCTGGAGATAGAAGAGATGCCCTATACGAGAGCAAAATTGAAGGACTTGCAAAAGAAATAAGCACTATGAATGTTAACCATACATCCTTTTTCAAATCACCTGAAAAGGATCATGCCTGGTTTAATCAATGGGTTCATCAATTGGAAAAATCCAATGGAAGGAATTACGAGCGAATCATACTCGATACGGCTCTTGGTAAAACGCATGTCTGGGGACTGAATACGGATAACAGCACTACTGATGCACTCATTATTTTTCCCGGTGCGCGCACGACATCACTTATTTGGGATTTTGATCGTGGATTGGATCATCTCCATCATCCTTTGCGAATTTACATGGTTGAAACCAATGGGCTTCCCAATCTGAGTGACGGTAATACACCTGATATTCGTTCACTTGATTATGGCCATTGGGCATCTGAAGTATTTGACAAATTGGGTATTCAAAGTGCATTTGTTGCAGGCGCATCTTTCGGTGGCTTGATTTGTATGAAACTTGCCATTGTACGTCCTGAAAAAATCAAAGCTGCTTTTTTATTGAATCCAGGTTGCCTGCAATCATTTTCAATGACCTGGGATAATCTCTACTATAATCTCTTGCCTATCATTTCTCCTAAGCCAGGGAATGTTTCAAAATTTCTGGATAAGGCAGTTTTTTGTAAGCCATATCATCAGCTTTCTCCTCCTGCCGAACAGATGTTGATTGATTATGAAGTCTTCGCCATCTCCAGATATAAGGACAAAACACAGAAGCCTTATTATATGGATGCCCAATTGGCAGATGTAAAGGTGGATACCTATCTGTTGGAAGGGGATAAGGACTTGTTGTTTCCCTACCAGAAATCGATTGATAATGCACGGAAGCACATCAAGTCATTGCAAGATGTGCGCGTTTTTGAGCATGTTGGACATGGGATTGAAACGTATAGGGAGGCCATGCAGTACATTGGAATTAGAGTGAAATCATATTCGTAAACCCGGAATGTAGCTGGGTTTAAATATGCACTTTAAGCCAAAACTGAAGTCGAAATTTTGGACCGATTATGTAAAAATATGTTTACATAAGTTGATACTTCCGGGCAAATATGGGATGTTGTTTACATTCTATTTACATAGTGTGGTTTGCGGCTACTTCATTCTTATGAGGTGAGTATTTCAATGTGCTGTTATAATGGGCTGAAAATAAAATATATATGAAGGATTTAACACGTGAATGGGGCATACGATAAATGATTTTCAAGTTCACGTGCTGGTAGGTTTCTAAATCCGGTTGGATTAACAAATTGCAAGTAATAAGTAAAGGGGATTACATTATCTTATCTTTGACGGCATAGTGCTCCTCGAATTTCAAATCAACATGTAAGGTATTAGAAGGAGGCTATTAAGGAAAAATACAAGGCCATCATCAACTTTTTTATTCAAACCAACTAATACGAAGGACCATGACACATGCCCGCCTACTTCTTATTTTTACTTTTGCTTGTGCAGTAAATTTCGCAAACTCCCAGGTGCCGACAGAACCAAAGCCTGAGCAACCTGTAGAAAAAAAGACCAATTGGTACGACAATCTGCATATCCGAGGATATATGCAGATACGTTACAATCGACTCCTTGAAACCAATGACAAGCTCAAATGCGAACAGTGTGACAAGTCCTGGGGAGAAGACGGTGGTATTTTTATCAGGCGGATGCGGGTCATCCTTTACGGGCAAATCACCAAAAAGATATATTTCTATCTGCAACCTGATTTTGCGAGTGCTGCAAGCTCTACCAGCTTGCAGTTCGCACAACTCAGAGATGCGTATGTAGATATTGGTTTCGACAATGACAATGAGTTCAGGCTGAGATTAGGGCAGAGTAAAATACCTTACGGATTTGAAATCCTGCAATCCAGCCAGAACAGGCTTCCCCTCGACAGGAGTGATCCGTTAAATAGTGCTTTATCCAATGAGCGTGATTTAGCTGCATTATTTTATTGGGCACCGAAGGAGAAAAGGGCCATGTTTTCAAGTTTAGTTAAGGATGGTCTCAAGGGGAGTGGGGATTATGGCATTGTTGGCTTCGGAGTATTCAACGGGCAGACAGCCAATAAGCCTGAGTTGAACGATAATCTGCATGTGGTGGGCCGTGTTACGTATCCTTTTGAATGGAAAGGACAGATTTTTGAACCCGGCATTCAAGCCTATACCGGAAAGTTTACCATACCGAAAGATCAGATCACATCAGGGGTCAAGACCAATACAGATGCAACGTATACAGACGAGCGGGTAGCGGCCTCTATTGTCATGTACCCAAAACCGTTTGGATTCCAGGCAGAGTATAATATTGGCCGGGGACCTGAGTACAACAAGGCTACCGATTCGATCGAAGTCCAGAATCTTGAAGGTGGTTATGTGATGATCAATTATAAATTGGATCTTGACAAAACCGTGATCTTTCCTTTCGTCCGCTACCAGTACTATGACGGGGGAAAGAAACATGAAAAGGATGCCAGAAGCTATACCGTTAATGAATTTGAAGTTGGGCTGGAATGGCAGCCTAACAAGACTTTTGAGTTCGTTGCCATGTATACTATATCGGACAGAAGATTTGAAGATGGGGCCTTGAAGGATAATCAACAGGAAGGCAATTTATTGCGATTGCAGGCGCAGGTCAACTTCTAGCCTATATTCTTCTTAAGTACTTGTGTAGTATTTTGCATGTTCATACTACACAAGAGATGAATACAATATTTGGATCGGATGCTTTTTCTCCCCGCGAAATCGCAGAGAAAATTGAAACCATAGGTGTGACAAAGGCCCGGTTGCCTTTGGTATCTATGATCATGCTGGGTATTCTCGCCGGTGTTTTTATCGGATTGGGAGCTATGTATTATGTATTGGTAGTTTCTGATCCCACCCTTGGTTTTGGACTTGGCAGATTGCTGGGTGGATTGGTTTTTTCTATGGGGCTGATCCTGGTCATTATAGCCGGTGCTGAATTATTTACAGGAAATAATTTATTGGTGATGGCCTGGGCGGATGGCAAGATTTCCTTGCGGGAGGTTCTTAAAAACTGGGCTGTCGTCTGTGTGGCTAATTTTGTGGGCGCTGCAGGACTGGCCGTACTAGTATATCTCTCAAGACATACCGAAATGAACGGTGGGGCGGTTGCTGCTGCGTACACTAAAATAGCAGCAGCAAAATGTAGTCTTTCTTTTCAACAGGCTTTTTTCTCAGGGATGCTTTGTAATGTATTGGTTTGCCTCGCGGTGTGGATGTCCCAGGCCGGCAGATCTGTGGCAGATAAGATCGTCGTGATTATTTTCCCCGTGTCTGCTTTCGTAGCTGCAGGCTTTGAGCACAGCATAGCCAATATGTATTTAATCCCAATGGGCATTTTATTGAAAGCAAATGCAGCAGCCGGGGATGCCGTTTTAATTTCATGGACTGGAATGCTGAGCAACCTGGGGCCTGTCATCTTGGGGAACCTCGCGGGAGGAAGCGGCTTTGTGGCTTTGTTTTATTACCTGATCTATGGGCGGGAAAAGAAGTTGGAGGTCAAAGCAAAGTAAACATATGGATGATCAATCCATGAGTGACTTGTGCTTTTATTTTACCTGAATGAAAAACGACATTGCGATAGTTCAAGAACCCTGTAGTCAAAAAACAGGAAATGTAAAACCATCGCAGGGCATTAATTTTTTATATTTGCCTTCCTCCTGTAGTAACTACTTTTAACCAATAAAACCCTATCCAATACATCATGGCAAGAGTCAGTACCTACCTCAATTTTCCGCGTCAGACCGAGGCGGCATTTTTGTTTTATCAATCCATCTTTGGCGGGGAGTTCGGAGCAGATGGCATTTCCCGGTTTGGTGATATACCTCCAATGGAAGGCGCACCGCCAATTGCGGATGCAGATAAAAAC
>JAGOIB010000088.1:0-3963 GCA_017995875.1 Saprospiraceae bacterium | reverse complement strand
CAAGTCTCCAGACTTGCATACTCGCAAGTGACAATTGAAAATTATACTCACAACCGACAACTCACTTTTCACTCATTATTTAATTTTATGGTAACTACGACTGACAATGCTCTCCCATATCCGGATGATGCCACCAATCTGATCTATGAATTAATGTTTTGCGATCGACCTGATTTGTTCAGGAGCAAAAACAATGAGACGCTTGCATATCCATGGGATGTGCTCTTTGCTACGCCACCTGATATCGACGGCTTGTATGATATTACGATGGATGGTGAAGCTGAATCCAGGGTAAAATTGCTGGCCTACAATGCGATTCGAAACAGTGGTGAACCGATCGAGGATAAAGAATTGCTTGGTGTGATTGTGGAGGTAGGAATGGAGGATGGACTTGATGCATTGGCTTCTTATAAGGATGGTACCGGGCGGTATATCAACTATACCGGTAAGATGATCATCTCGGATGCACCGGATGAAGTGTTGAAGGATATTACGGCACAGTTGTTTAGAGATAGTATGATTATCGTAGGTCGTATAGGTCCATGGGATGGCGCACGTAAACCGCATCCTGTAAAAGGTAATTTGCGGATTACATTTCTGGTTTCCGACGGATTGTATTTTGGGGAGGGCCCGATCAATGTATTGTTCAATGATGCATTGGCGGCTCCTGCCTTGCAATCTGCAACGGCGTTGATGAATTACATGACGAATAGGGTTTTGATAAAAAAGTAAAAATTTCTTAGGCCGATACTTCCAGAGACATTGACAACCAGCAAGTTACAACAGTGTGGCACACCTAGGTGTGGCACACTTTTTATGGATGTGTTAAAATCGTGCCACACTCTTGTATCTCATTGAATGAGAATCACTTACAAAGGTTTGGCGTCTTGTCAAATTTTGTGTTATTTTTAGTAACCAAATTGACCACATGAAAGTAATCTTATTGCTCTGCAGCTTGTTGGTCGCAATGGACTCCACACTGTTTTCACAAGCTTCTGTCATACTTCAACCCGGTCACACTGATGGAAAGGACGCTGAAATATGGAGCTTAAGACCCAATGCCGTTTTCGAAGATGATTTGGTCAGAGGTGTAGCATGGACATTCCAGGGCACTTTTGGAATCGTACGTGGATTTCTGCAGTTTGATCTGTCGTCTATTCCAGTCGGATCAGTGATCGATTCCGCCTTTCTTTCGTTATATGCTCCACATCCACCAAACATGCAATTCCATTCCGGTGAAAGTGCAGCATTTCTACGGAGAATTACTACCGGCTGGGACGAGACTACCGTTTCATGGAATCACCAACCAATCACTACCAATGTTCACCAAGTCACTTTGCCAAAGGCCTCAGCAGATTACAAGGATTACCTAGATCTCAATGTTACTTCATTGGTTCGCGATATGATCCATGATCCGTTACATAGTTTTGGATTTGCCCTGATCCTCCAGGATGAACAGAAATATAACAGGATTTCATTTTGCGCAAGCGAATATCCGGATGAGACGAAGCATCCTAAATTGGAAATTTATTATACGCCCCCGGATGTTATTGAACCTGGCCAGGGAGAGCAAACAGACATAGTTTTTTTACCTAATCCGTGCACAACATGGATGAAAGTCCAATTGAACAAACCTATACCTTCTATCAGGATACAATTATTAGATGTATTAGGAAGGATTCTCTTTGATCAGCATATTGATCCCTCGATGCCGATCGACATGTCTTCTTTACCTGCAGCACTTTATGTCGTCCGGTGTCTGGATGTGAACGATAAAGTACTAGCAAAAGTCAAGATGATAAAAATTCAGGAGTAAAATTTTCATCAGTCCACTCATGCCGACCAACAGATTCTTCTTCCCACATTTGGACTGTAATATGCCGATTTAAAAATCGTCCTTATCTTTTCATTTGGAATGAAGGTTGGAATTTGCCTAAGCCCTTAGTACCCAGTAAACTAGTACAATATTAATCATATCTAAAACGCCTTTTCATGAAGCTTTTTTTTGTTATCATTTGCCTCCTCTTTGCATTCAGTCTTTCTCTCAAAGCACAGAACCATGTTATCCTTCGGCCCGGTTTGACGGATGGAAAAGTGGGAGAAGTATATAGTCTGGAACCCAATACAGTGTGGACGAATGATTTATTGAAGGCAATGGCCTGGACATTTCAAGGTGATCCGGGGACGCTTCGTGGTTTACTCCAATTTGATCTCTCTTCTGTACCGGCTGGTTCGACGATTGATTCTGCATTCCTCTCTTTGTATGCTCCTAATCCCCCTAACACACAGTTTCATTCAGGAAACAATACATCCTATTTGCGAAGGATCACCAGCAGTTGGGACCAGGCGACAATAACATGGGACAATCAACCTCAGTCCACAAATATTCATCAGGTCACCTTACCGGAAACTACGGATGAATATCAGGATTATCCGCATATTAATGTAACCACTCTCGTTCGCGACATGGTCAGTGATCCGTTGAATAGCTTTGGATTCATGTTCATGCAACAGGATGAAACTCCATTGACCAGAATGTCCTTTTGTTCAAGTACATATCTAGACGAATCAAAGCATCCTCAACTCGAGATTTATTATACACCTCCTGCCTGCACTTCCCTTGTCCTTCAACCGGGTGAAGAGGGCAAAGACAGTGAAATATTCAGCCTTCAACCAAATACAACACTTACCAGTAACACCTGGCGTGGCATGAGCTGGACCTTTCAGGGTAACCAGGGCGAGGTCAGGGGATTTATTGATTTTGATATGTCCGCGTTACCTTCAGATGCTGAAATTGAACTTGCTTACCTGTCCCTTTATTCACCAGATCCGCCTACCACTGAGGTTCATTCCGGAATTAACAATGCTATTTTGCAACGCGTTACTTCCACGTGGACAGAATCAGGTGTTACATGGAATAATCAACCATCAACTTCAGCGGTTCATCAGGTATCCCTGGATGCAGCATCCTACGATTATCAGGATTATGTCAATATTGACGTCACGCAACTGATTAAAGATATGCGAGCTGATCCGGCCAATAGTTTTGGCTTTATGATCCGTCAGGTAGATGAAGAGCCGCTTCGACGGATGTCATTTTGTCCCGGGGAATATCCAAATCCCAAAAAACACCCAAGACTGGAGATATGTTATACATCATCGGTAGGAGTTGAACCAGCACCAAAAAATCAACTTTCAATTGGTGTTTATCCTAATCCTTGCTATGATCAGATTCTCCTTGATGTTTTGATACCTTCCTTTTCTATCAGGGTACAGATAGCTGATACATTCGGAAAAATTGTTTTTGACCGGTCCATCGATCCGGCGCAGGGAATAGATGTATCCTCTTTCGTGCCGGGTATGTATGTCATTCGCTGTATTGGGGATAACAATAACGTGTTGGGCGAAACAAAAATGGTAAAGCTTTAGGCACTTCCTCATATACCAGTTGTATTCACCCAGATGCTGACCAGTTAGTCTGTATAAGTCTTCTTTGGTACCTTTGGCTCACTGGACGATGCTTTGCTTGATTACGGTTAATAATCTGCAGTTGAACCAGATAAGCAGGCTATGGTAAAAATTTTAGTTACAAGTGTATTTGCCATCTTCACACTATTGGCACTGACGATCATTTTTATGAGTACAGGCTATTTCCTGATCGTATTTATTATCGTGATGCCACCGGCCATGCTCCTTCATTTTATGGCCTGGTACAAGGGTATCAAACGACATCCGGAAACATATATATGGATCGTTCTGAGCAGTATTATTTTTTTAGTCTTCAGCCTGCTGCGGCTGGATAAAGATGCCCATGGCGTTTATAATGGATATCAGACAGTACTGTATCTGCTCGGAAGTATGGATTCCCCGCATGCGGAGCCTCTGGCATATTCGCTGGAGATATCCCTGACATTATTATTGGCGATGATCATACTCGATGCGATCACGCTACGCAAGTCGGTT
>JAGOIB010000010.1:9837-31505 GCA_017995875.1 Saprospiraceae bacterium | reverse complement strand
AACGCTCTCTCAATAGCTTGAATTTCGCTATGGTAAAATAGTATTTTGGCCAAACTATAGGAAATCTATGCGATGGGAAGGGACTATTGAGTATTTGACAGTTTTATTGAGTAGCTGACAGCAAAGGACAGAGAGCATAGGGCAGAGAGCATAGAGCATAGAGCGGCATAGGGCATGGAGCAAGTCGGAACGTAGCGGATACTTCGGCTCCTCTCAGTAAAAGGATCCCGCCAAATGCAAGACATATGTAGCGGGAGAGTAAGGGGCAAGGAGTATAGAACTCGAGGGAACTTAAACTGCGTCTCCGCGTCTCTGCGCGAGTTGAAAAAACCATCAGAATAAATGAAAATCTAACAAAGCGGAAAGAGGCAAAACGAAAGAATGTATTTCGTTTGCCTAACTTGTATCCGTAGCAAAGACCTAACATGGCCAACAATACATCCAAACACATCCTCAACACGTCTGCTAACTTGCTGGGATTTTGTCTCTTCGTGATCACTTCCCTGCACATTTCCGATATCATAGAAACGAGGATGATTGATATACTGACCTCCATAGTTGCCATATTCCTCACCTTTTCATGCATCCTCTCCTTTATTTCCATCCGGACATCGAATCCTAAAAGAGAAATGGTCTATGAAACCATGGCGGATTATCTCTTCATCAGCTCCCTGGCAGGTATCTTAATTATCATCCTGATGATCACTTTGAATTTTATGCTCTAGAAATCCTTAAGCTGGATAAATTCGTAGTTTTGCACCTCATTGCTTTTAACTACAACAGGATAACTTCCCTCTACAGATGAAACTGTATTCCATTCTTTTACTTTGTGTTTGCAGCTCCATAACCGCCTTCAGTCAAAATCCTACGGAGATAGTTCCTGCAGATCGCACCGGACATCTGTTTTTCTACTGGGGCTGGAACTGGGATTCCTACAGCAAATCAGATATTACGTTTGAGGGGACTGATTACAATTTCACCCTGGACAATGTGGCTGCCCATCACATGCCAAAGAAGTTTTCCTTCAATAACTATTTCAATCCTGCGGTAGCCACGATACCTCAATATAATTTTCGCATCGGTTATTTTTTCAACAACCACTATGCCATCACGATTGGAACGGATCATATGAAGTATGTGATGACAACTGACCAGTTTGCCAAAATAACCGGCACTATTGCCAATTCAGGAACCGAATACGATGGCATCTATTCTGATGAAGATATACAACTCAAGAAGGACTTCCTTCAATTTGAACATACCGATGGCTTGAACTATGCCAATATGGACCTTCGTCGTATGGATGAGATCTGGGCGTTTCATTCTATCAAGTTTAACCTGACAGAAGGCCTGGGCGGCGGCATCCTGTATCCGAAAACCAATACTACCCTGCTCAGCATGGAACGCTATGATGAATTCCATCTTTCCGGATATGGCATCAGCGGATTCGTTGGCCTCAATGTAGAATTTCTCAAACACTTTTTCCTGCAATCTGAATTTAAGACCGGGTATATCAATATGCCTGATATCCGCACGACGAAGTCAACGTCGGATAGTGCAAGCCAGGATTTTTTCTTTTATCAGTTGAATTTTGTGTTCGGCGCTACCATCCACTTAAAAAAAGCATAGGGCAGAGAGCATAGTGAAAAGTGAAACGTTTTTGAAATTACATGGCAGTTGCAAACTGCCTATGTGTGATTTCACAATAACCAGTAGACACTTATATTGATTTTAAGACTGGAGTCTTAAAATAGCGAGATTAAAAAGGAACGCAGATTACGCAGATTGATTATTTAGAAATATATTTTCGCAGATTTGTCTTGTTTGAATTCAATTATTTATGCCCTAGTGCACAATTTGAACTAAGACAAAATTTAATCAGCGAAATTCTTTTTTTTATAATCAATCTGCGTCATCTGCGTTCCAAAAAGGCATTGTGCAGAGGTGAAGGCAAATAGGAAAGGTTTTTATTGCACTATAATTATTTGACTCTCGCGACCCTCTTTGAATAAAAAGGAGATGATATAAATACCGGGTAATAGTGTTTCCACATTCAATTCTTTATGGTTTTCATTAAGTAGATGGCGCATGAGGATGCGACCTGTGATATCCTGCACAATAATTTCGTCTTCAATGCCACCCTCCATGTCAAAATGCAATGTCGTCTGGACAGGATTTGGATACATGCGGACATGAGAATGATTATCAGGGAATGAATTTACGGAAGTTACAACCTGGCAATCGCGGCTTTCAAGAAAAGCAGAATCCAGGGCTTGAATATTGATACCGATATCTTTTCCATCAGTGCCGGCATGATAAAAAGGGCTGTCGGATGACAACTCATAAGCATGATAATCGGCCCCACCACTTGTATACACAAATTTGACTGCATCAACATCTGTTGGAAAATAATTCTGACTAAGGGAATTAAAGTTTGTGTATTTGCTTGCATTGCCTCCGATCAAAACATTCTTATGAAAATGCTGATTTGCATCATTTACATCAGGGAAATAGTGAGCCATAGTGTTATTGCCCTGTGATTGGCCGGGTCCATAGATGCCCTGGTAACCACCTGCTGAGGTGTAACTATTCGAGATGTTGTCGGTATAGATAAATCCATCTGTTACATCATATGCCCATGTGATCGGACCTGATTGGAAAATGGTGTTGTGATCAATCATCACATCCTTTGGCTTACCAATCTTGAGGAAAGTACCATCGTTAGGGCCGCCCACATTTTGATCACCATAGGCAGGGCCATTGATATCTTCTAATAAATTATTTGACACTCGAATCCTCGACGAACGAATACCAACACCATCGTCGGAACCTGAAATGGAGATACCTGCCCCCACATGGCGAATGATATTATTGGTGATCAATACATCGCTGACATCAGCCTGGGGAGCATTACCCCCTTCAGTTCTAACTGTTAGCAGGATCGCATATCCGCTTTGACCTGTCGGAAGATCCGCCCAGCAATTTTCCATCACGTTTCCATCAAGCCATACGCGTTTACCGGTCTTGAGTTCAAATAAATTTTTGATCGTCCAATGCTTTCCGGCATATGATGGATCTTCGACTCGCCAAGACAATGGCTTGTAAAAATAATTCCGGCAAATTTCAATATCTGAAGGCACCAGTCCAGGAATGGCAGGAGCTGCACCACCGATGAGAATATTTTCACCAGATGCTTCAAGATAATTGTTAATAATCTTAAACTGTCCCGGGCCATTGATACACGAGATAGCCTGCGCATCAAAACCAATACTATGAAAATCGGAAATATGGGAATCAATAATGGCTGCTCTATGACAATCGAGTCGTACACCATATTTCATAACCGTTGCTTCTTTATGTCCATGGATATAACACCGGTCTATGACAAAATCATGAGGAACTTTGGTGAGCGTATTCTGGTCTGGAGATCCATCACCCAGATTGATAAGTCCGAAAATATTGACCATTGTTGGTTGTGCTGTCACTTCTAATCCGACAAGCCAATAATGATGAGCATAATCATTGGTCCTAAAACAAGGTAAGCCTGATAGATTATTCGTTACAATTTTAGCCATCGCATCTGCTTGTGTAGGAAATTCGATATCACCTGTTGCAGCTCCAGGATTAATTCGATACTGGCTGCGCGGCAAAATATCTATGCGCGATGAAGTGATGATGATCCAACCATCGAAATCTCCTTTAAACGGAAGCCAAAACCCTCCATTAAATGTCTCACCAGCATCAAGTACAATGACGGTCTTTAATTCCGCCGAATCGATCGCTTCCTGGAGATCTGTATAATCTCTGCCTATCGGACCAACCGTAATCACATTATAACCTGTTGTATCAGGAAAGCACGTCACCACATCAGACGTATTGGGCAATACAGGCAACACCTGGGAATGCAGAGTAACTACAAATAGTATTTGCAGTATGATGAGGTAAAACGAACTAATTGATTTGACCATTGACGATTTACAATTTACGATTTACAATTGACAATTGACAATTATTGATTGCACCTTCTCAGGATCCTTTTCATAACTCACCCCCCTGCCCCTCTCTTAAATTTTGAATTTACATACGCATGTGCTTATGCAAAAGAGAGGGGTGTTTTGATTTAAGTATATCGGCAAATATGCAATAGTCTTTGAAAAAGTTAAATCATATCTCCCCTCTCTCCTAAAATTATCTGTTTCCAACAGCAATTACTTAAGTCAGAGAGGGGTCGGGGGTGAGTTATAGAATAATCACACCTCACGCTTCACGACTCACGATTGACCAGTCCCACTGACAACTGACAACTCATACTTCGACTTCGCTCAGTACAAGCAATTCACAAACCCCTCACCTCTCACGTTCTTACGGTCTCACGTTCTTACGCTCTTAACGCCTAGTCTACTTCTTCCACCCTACCATCTGCAACGCGATAAACTCTTCCAGGAAACCTTTCAATCAACTGACTATTGTGCGTAGCCATGAGGATGGCTGTGTGATATTCCATGGCCAGTTTGCGCATCAACTGAAGGATCGCATCGGCAGTATCCGGATCAAGGTGACCGGTTGGCTCATCGGCAAGAATAATCTGGGGTTTATTGATTACAGCACGTGCTATGACAGCTCTTTGTTGCTCACCACCGGATAAGCGATGTACGGGCCTGTTTATCTGATCTGTAAGCTGGACGTCTGAACAAACCTCTCTGATGATCTTGTCTTGTTCAGCCTTGTCATTGGTACCCGTAGCATCGAGGACAAACCTGAGATTTTCGTCTACTGTCCATTGAGGGAAAAGCTGGAAATCCTGAAAAACCATCCCTACGCGCCTGCGGAGGACCGGAACAGAAGAATCCTGAATTTTGGTCAGTGAAATACCGGCAACCTGGCCATCCCCTTCCCTCAAAGGAAGGTCGCCCCAAAGCGTCCTCATCAGGGAGCTTTTACCGCTACCGGTCTTGCCGATCAGGTAGACAAATTCAGCCTGACTGACCGAAATATTGACATCCCGGAGGACTTTGACGCCTTCCTGATAGATTCCGGCATTTTTTAAACTTACTATTTCTTTCATGGTTATACCTGCGGCACTTTCTTTTGAGTCGTTTCGTTACACTTAATGACTCTGTGAATGGCGATTTTGCCGTAAATTTGCACAAAGATTCAGTAACGACGTGGATAACCCGCAAAACATAAAGCGCAAAGGCATCAAACTGATGCCCATTTTGATCCTCGCCCTCATGGCCGCAGGTGTCATTATGCTCATTTCCGCCTCTAAAGACATGAGTACTTATAGCTCTTTTGCTCAGGTCAAACGATCCGGTGAAACCGCCAAAGTCGTCGGTATCCTTGCCAAGGACAAACCCATGTATTACAACGCCGAAGAAAACCCAAACCTGTTTAAATTCTATATGACGGATCAACAGGGAGAGGTTCACGAAGTCACCTTGAATGCTGCCAAACCTCAAGATTTTGAGTTGAGCGAACAGGTGGTGGCTACCGGAACATTTGTGGGTGATGAATTTGTCGCTTCCAGCATCCTGATGAAATGCCCTTCGAAATACAAGAATGAAGAGGTGTTGGTCAGGAGCAATATGTAAACTTCCATGCAGGACATTCAATATATTGGAGAGCATCTCCTTCCGGGCCGCTTGGGCCATTTCTTTATCCTGTTGGCATTCGTCTCCGCAATCCTTTCGATTCTATCCTTTCGAAAAACAACCTTAAATCCACTTGATATTTCCTGGCTGCGATTGAGTCGGATCTCATGGGGTATTCATGCCTTTTCCATTCTCTCCGTCATAGGTCTCATCTTCTACATGATGGTGAGCCAGATGTACGAATACGATTATGTCTGGCACCATGTCTCCGATGACCTGCCGATGAAATATATCTTCTCTGCTTTCTGGGAAGGACAGGAAGGTAGTTTTCTACTTTGGATGTTCTGGCATGTTGTCTTAGGTACTGTCGTAGTACTTACTGCAAAGCGATGGGAGCCTGGTGTCATGACATGGCTGAGTCTCATACAACTCGTCCTGGTATCGATGATAGCGGGAGTTTACTTCGCTGATGACTTTCGCATGGGTAGCAGTCCATTTCTCTTGTTGAGGGATACGATGAATGCACCCATCTTTAACAACCCAAATTATCTTCCACTCATTGAAGGAAATGGATTAAATCCTTTGCTTCAAAATTATTGGATGACGATACATCCTCCCACTTTGTTTTTGGGTTTTGCATCAGTATCAATTCCATTTTGTTTTGCGATGACAGGCTTGTGGGAGAAAGAACATACCGCGTGGCTCAAACCAGTGATGCCATGGACGCTGTTTTCAACAGGCATCCTTGGGCTCGGCATCCTGATGGGTGGTGCATGGGCATATGAAGCCTTGAGCTTCGGTGGTTACTGGGCCTGGGACCCGGTAGAAAATATGTCACTTGTACCATGGATCGTTTTACTCGCGGCGTTACATGGCAATTTTGTTACGAGACATACGGGGCATTCATTAAAGTCAACCTACATATTCTACATCTTATCTTTTCTTCTGGTTGTCTACTCCACTTTCCTTACACGATCAGGAATTCTTGGTGAAGAAAGTGTACATGCCTTCACAGAGATGGGGCTTGAGTGGCAACTTGTAGGCTTCATGGTCATTTTTGCAGGGCTCGGCAAGTATTTTATGTGGACCAGATATAAAGGCATGCCGGTCGTGCAGAAAGAAGAAGTGATTCAAAGCCGCGAATTCTGGATGTTTGTCGGGTCGATGATCCTGATGTTTTCTGCTATCCTGATTACCTTCTCCACAAGTATTCCTGTCTATAATAAATTGGTGGATGTGTATGGATCGATCTTCAACAAAGGAGACATGACGCCATATCACAAGGCAATGCCGTTGGATCCGATAGATCATCACAACCGTTTTCAATTGTGGATCGTCGTTTTACTTGCGATTATTTCCGGAGCTGGACAGATGTTAAGGTTTAGTGCGATGGGATGGGAGACATTGAAACCAAAATTTATCAAACACATTATCATCTCAGTTGTCGTTGGATCTGCTCTGGCGTTACTATTAGCGCAGTGGATCTTATTGCCGAGCTGGCAATACATCGTCATGTTGATTGCCGCAAGTTTCGGTGTGATAACCAACGTGGATTACATGATCAGTTTTGCAAAAGGTAAACTGACCTCAATGGCCTCTGCCCTCGCCCATGGAGGTTTTGCATTGATGCTGATAGGTATCATGGCGAGCGGGCTCAATAAACGGATCATCAGTGAAAACCGGTTTGCACAAGAAGGATTAGCAGAAGGATTGAATGTCGGAGAGAATGTATTTCTCATCAAGGGTTCACCCATGTTTATGAACGATTATTGGGTGACCTACAAATCAGATACCCTTGAAGGATTGACTCGACATTATGAAGTCGAGTTTATCAAGATGACGGAAAAGGGAGATACTACTGAACATTTCACAACACATCCGAATATCCTTTACAACCGTCAGCTGACAAAAGTGGCGACGGCCAATCCAAATACCAAACGTTATCTCGATCGTGATGTATTTACGTATGTAGCCGGCTTGCCACCGGAGCAGCAGGACAAAGCCAACCTGCAGAAGATCGATAGCATGTTGACGTATACACTTCATAGTATGAGTCCGGGTGATACGACACATGTCGGCAGCTATGTCATCACGCTTGACAGCATCATGCTGGGTACCAACCATAAGGAGTATGTGAAGGAAGAAAATGATCTTGTACTATCTGGTTGTCTTACAGTCACTGATTCGACCGGAGCAAAACACGAGAAAATCTATCCTACGCTGGTGATACGCAAAGGGCTCATGTATAGTATCACGGATCAGGTCAATGCATTTAATCTGCGGGCACGTGTCAGTCCTCAAGCGATGGATAGTCTGATGCCTATGGATGATGTGCTCCATTACGAACCTCTTACTTTTAAAAACGGAGAGACTAAAACCTGGAAAGATCTTACCATTACTTTGCAAGGAATAGATCGTAATGTCAGTCATCCTAATTACCAGGCTGAGGAAGGTGATATTGCCATACAAGGAGTATTTGTCATCAACAAAGCGGGAAGTCGTGAGCATATAGCACGTCCATTGTTCTTCATTCGTGATGGTAGTCCTCTGAACATGAAAGCATTTGTTCCGGATCTTGGACTCCATCTCAAACTTGAACGTATTGATCCGGAGAAAGAAGAATTCTATGTATATTTAGCAAGGTCATCTGATCATCCCGGACTCGCGCTGGAGTTTGCACAGGATGTCCCGCGTAATGATTACATCGTATTAGAGGCCATCCTTTTCCCGGGCATCAATTTATTCTGGGCAGGTAGTCTGATCATGTTGTTGGGAATGTTCCTGGGCTTGTACAAGCGCCTTCGTAAAGCATAAGACACCACCATTGAATGATGAAAAAAATAGTCTGTATCGGAGCCGGTCGGTTAGCCAACCAACTGATGCCAGCATTAGAGGAAGATGGTGGTTGCGAAGTAGTGCAGGTCTATAACAGAACCGCAGTGCCTGCTGAACTGCTTTCCAAAAAACTTCATAAGGCATCCTTCACATCTGTGATTTCAGAAATCGATAAGGATGCTGACATTTATTTTCTTGCCATATCCGATGATGCGATTCCATTTGTGGCTGATCAGTTGATGAGCATTGTTCCTATTGACTCTATTGGTGTGCATTGTTCGGGAAGTCTTGAACTGGATGTTTTACCTTTTGAGCGAAAGGCAGGTTTTTATCCATTGCAGAGTTTTTCACTAAACCATGAAGTATCCTGGCGATGGATTCCCCTCATCATCACTGCACCTGATGAAGATACCTGGCTTGCACTGGATGAAATTGCAGGGAGGTTGTCTTCTTCTGTTTATAGAATGACAGATGAGCAAAAATCAGTACTTCATGTAGCTGCGGTTTTTGCCAACAATTTTTCCAATCACATGCTCACATTGGCTGAGTCTATCTGCGCAGAACAAAATCTACCTTTTGAAATATTGAAACCGTTGATCCTTGAGACGTTCAGTAAGGCTATCGTATCAGGTCCACGGGAAAGTCAGACGGGGCCTGCTGTACGAGGTGATCAAAAGACAATAGAGAAACATCTGCGGATATTGGCCGGCCATGAAGAGCTTACTGCCATCTATAAAGTCATTACCAGGAGCATTGTAGAAAATAAATAGCTTACCTTTTTGAAGGTAAAAGTTTCGCTACAATATCATCGTAATATGGCCTTTCCTTCAAACTCGAGTGAGAACCAGGGAAAAAGATCAGATCCAGCTCGATAAACTTGTTGACTGTATCAAAGTCGCGCAGTACCACCGCGCATCGCTTATCATTGATCAATCGTGTATTGTCAATCATCGGAAACTCGAAGAAGTCAATGCTGAATTCCGGGGAGACTACCTTGTCTTCTCTTCCGGGAATCTGTGTTCCGATTTTCAACCTGACATTGACAGATGCATTGAAGGTATCTTTCTCGAGAATCGTCAGATGAACAAAATGCTGAATGCGCTCGACATCCTCACCATTTACAATGGAGTCGAGAAACATGCAACTAAAGGTGTCGTTTGGGCTAAATGCTAATGAATCGTAGAAATACACGAACTTCTCCGTAGTTGCCACACCCTCAAGACTTGCAAGCTGCTTGGTTGTAACTTCCTTTGACATATCATAAATCCTGTTCTTAAAGGCTTTATGCATCACACGGTCTGTCGTCTCATTATTGTTGCGACGATTGAGGTAGGTGAAAAGAGGTGTCAGATTGAGCGATTCATGAAAGTTATATGCAAGCAACTCAAGCTGCAGGATCTTTTCATCCAACGTAGAAGGATCATCTTGCAGGATTGTACCAATAATAGAGGTAAACATGTCCTTTCGAAGAGCACTCTCAGATTCTTCACGTCGGCTCATGAGCTCTGTGTAGAGCCTGGTCTTGGCCTCATTCTCCTGATTCCTGTTGATATAATCAGAAGCGTAGTAACTGACCATGGCTATCGTGATAGCCGTGATCAGTCCACCAAGGGGATGAAGGACGATCTCCGCCTTATCCCATATGTCTTTTTTGTGATCGGGGTCTACTGTTTCTTTAACTGCCATACATCACCAGCTTTGACCAAAGATAACGTATACCCGGTTGAATTGTTGGTAGAGAATACTTCGAACGTAGCTCCGTCGAAGCCTGTTACGACCAGCTTATATTTTCCAACCTGTGGGATATTGAAGGTGAAATAGCCATTTTTATCAGTGGTGGATGTAGCAATCACTTTGTCAGCCTGCATGATCTTTACTTCCTGCGTGACCAGCGCTACGCCGTCCTTCTTGATAGTGCCATAAATCTCTCCGGCAAATGCAAAGGATGGGAGAAAAAACATAAGAGTAATAATGATGTTGCGCGTATTCATAGGTCTCAATTTTAGTATTCGTTAGACGATCGCAGCCATATTTTGTAGCTACTGTGTAAAAATACGGTGTTTTGGAGGAGAATCTTGTGTTGGTGGAGGAGTTTACGATACTATTAACGTTTCGGCCTTTCCCCCGATTTGAAAATCGGGGCAATTCAAACGTTTTGGGTGGATTTTTCCACGATTTGAAAATCGAGGTGATTCAAAACGAATTTGTTGATTTTGAATGGGAAATAGTGATCATCTGAATACAGTTTTGCCCCTAAAGGGCAAGAATGCTATTGCTAATCCTGGTGCTACCAATCTGTAGTCCCTCCGGGGCATGAATGGTATTGCTTATACTGTTGCTACACAAAATAAGCTGGATCTGTTGCGTGACAGTCCCTCTGCTCTATGCTCTATGCTCTAAGCTCTATGCCCTCTGCACATCGCTTTTCACCTTAATTAAGGCAGAAATCACGTCCAGTGCACAATCATAGTGCGTATGATTGTTAATGACAAGGTCGGCCTCATGCTTGAATGGTTCGATGTAGGAGCGGTATGATGGTAGCACATGGAATTCGTAACGGTGGAGTACATCTTCAAGGGGGTAATTGCGTTCGCCGGCATCGCGGATGATGCGGCGCTTGAGCTTGATCACATCCTCTGCGTCGATAAATATCTTCAGATTGAGGAGTTCCCGTATTTCCTCAAAATAGAAAACGAATAATCCTTCCACCAAAATAACTGGTGCGGGTTTAAAGGTGAGAATGACAGGTTCTTGCTTCGGATTGTTAAATACGTATTGTGTTTTCTTTACTTCATCGCCGGCGATCAATGATTTGATGTCGCGGGTAAATGCTGCGTCATCGATCGACTGTGGTAAATCAAAATTCTGGTACCCGGCGTTGTCCCATGCCTGCATTTCCCTGGGACGGTAATATTCATCCTGGGAGATGATACATAGTTGTTCAACGGGAAAATTTTTCCGCAGCTCATGGATGATGCGTGTCTTTCCGGATCCACTGCCCCCGGTGATACCGATGATGAAAGGTTTGGTTGTCATGAAGGGGTGAAAATAGTAGAAATCTGTGAGTTGTCAGTTTCGAGTGACGAGTTCCGAGTGTCGGGATTTCGTGAGACGCGGTTGGTGAGCTGCGCCGTGCTGAGCGAAGTCGAAGTATAGCACAAGGATGTGGGATAGCAAGTCGAACCATGAATCGGGAGGCGTGAGGTTTGATACTACCTGGCGGTCACAGACCGCCCACCATTGCTCATTCAATGAATATAGATTTGATATATTGATTTGAAGTTTTGAAACTTCAAATAGCGATGGGTTGAATATTTCCTGGCGGTCACAGACCGCCTTTCAATACTCTCTCAATAGTCATAGTTTGAATATATTGATTTGAAGATGAAAATCTTCAAATGTCCTGAGGCCACGTGTCTGGAGTCTGACGTCTGTGTGTCTGGCATCTTAAGTCTAAAGAAGGTCGTCAAACGTTTGCATATCGCCTATTAAGCCTCTTAGGCCTCTTTCGCCTCTTGAGCCTTTTCTACATCATGCTTATAGGTGAAAACAAACTGAAACACTACCCCAAGCACCAATGCATACGCCGCAAACGTAAACCATATTCCTTGCCAGTCCTTTACACCATCAACGGTAAAAATATCCACCACCCATCCACTAAGCATACCACCGAAGAAAGCACCAAGGCCATTGGTCATCAACATAAATAAACCTTGTGCACTTGCACGGATTTTAATGTCAGCTTCTTTTTCAACAAACAGCGAACCTGATATATTGAAAAAATCAAAAGCCATCCCATAGATAATCATCGATAATACGAGAAATATCAATCCAGGCCCCGGATCGCCAATACCAAACAAAGCAAAACGGAAAAACCACGCTATGATGCTAAGCAACATAACCCGCTTAATGCCAAAGCGTCTTAGAAAAAACGGAATGCTCAGGATAAACAACGTCTCCGATATTTGTGAGATCGAAATCAGGATATTGGGATGATTGACTGCAAAGGTGTTTTCAAATTCCTTGATGGAACCAAAGTCATCAAGAAATGGCTTACCAAAAGCATTCGTGATTTGTAGTGCTGCTCCCAACAACATGGAGAACAGGAAAAAAATGGCCATCTTCTTTCGCTTGAACAAGACTAATGCATCCAGGCCTAAACTGGAAAACCAGGAAGTACTTTTTGAAATTTTTGCCGGCTTACAGGCAGGCATCGTAAACGCATATATGCTAAGAATAACTGAGGCCGCACCACTCACTAAAAACTGATTGGGCGTCTGTGTCCAGTTGAATAAATCCACCATCCACATGGCACATATAAAGCCCACAGTACCCCAAACCCGTATCGGTGGAAAATCCTTAACGATATTAAAACCCTTATTTTCCAATACGATGTAGGATACAGTATTATTCAACGCAATGGTGGGCATAAAAACAAGCGCGTTGAAAAATATAACCCAATACATTGCGGTAGGATCATCCACCCGTGATGCCCAGAAAAGCAGCATAGCCCCAATCAAATGGCAGGCACCTAATACCCTTTCGGCATTAACCCACCGATCCGCTACGATCCCCATCAGCGCCGGCATAAACAATGACGCAATTCCCATTGTCCCGTAGGTGGCTCCGATCTGAGCACCTGTAGCATGCAATACGCTAAACATATATCCCCCCAGGGAAATAAGCCATGACCCCCAGATGAAAAACTCCAGGAAATTCATGATGATGAGACGGTACCGGATATTCAACAGGCTGTGATTTAGTGAAAGGGAATGAGATCAATCAGGCTGGGAAGATAGTAATTCTAGCTGCACTGGGGCTCACGTATGCCTCATTTCTTGCCCCTTAGAATTTCTCTAAGAGAAATTCTTTCCCCTGTGTGCGTCGCAACCCCGGGGTAAAGAAATGGATATTTACCCCCGGGGTTTCCGAAATGAAGTGGAGGAACACAGGGGAGAGAAATTGCTGCAAACAATTTCGAAGGGGCTAAAAAACCATCATTGATGGCTCAGCGCCACACTCAATCGCTCCGTCGTAAAATATTTCGAATTCCCTGTCACGGCATCGAAGAGATATGCATGGACACTCAACTCAACGAGATAGGATGGCTGACCTAATGGAGACAATCCATACGAGCCTATCTGATCTATGGTCACTTCAGATTGCAATGGCTGAATGCCCGCACTGCTACGCCACTCTACCCCATCAGCATCGGTGTAAACGATTTCTACGCGATCAGCATCAGATAATGGAGATGTTTCAACAGAAGACACACTGGTCAACTCAATCGGAAAATAACAGGCATCCACATTTCCATTGAGCATCTGGATGGATTGTGCCAATTGTGATCTGTTGCCTAGAGCATCTGTAACTGTAACACTCGCATAAATTTCAGCGAGACTATCCTGTAATGGAATAACAATAGTGGAAGAAGTGGATCCATTAGACCATTCCACTTGAAACGGTGGGGTTCCCTTCGCTTTGAGATTGAGGCTCATGTAATTTGGATTTTCAAGGATCGGTTCTATCGATAACAGACATGGTACCAATGTGGAAGGATCAAAGTAAATGCATTGGGTATACTGGCATCCGGTGAAGGCTAGCGACTGAAAACAAACATTCATTGTTTGCTGATAACCCAACACGGTCTCAAACTCGTTTTCAAAAGTACTGGAAGGTCCATTGAGGTCTTTCCAATAACTATACCCGCTCATAAAAAGGTCAGGATGTGTCATCAGGGAAATCGTGAAACTATCGCGTTCCTGATCTGCAAGGACAAACTTTTTGTCACCAACCCTGATGGTATTATCAAACGCCACCTGAGCGTCTGGCACTAAAGGGAGCGCCTGATAAAAACGGAATGTCCATGAAGGTGCGCACTGATCCAGGCATCCTTCCTTGCTGAATACAGCTGTATAGATGCTCAGTGAATCATGAGGCACAACCACAGGCTGCATGGTCCATCCGCTCTGACCAGCATTTATGGAAATACTATCATTGCTTAACATACCTTTCATTCCAAATACAGGATCACCCGTAAAACCCGGTGGAATATCCTGAGGATCCTTGACACAGGAGACCATTGATCCCATCAAGATCATTACTGCCAACAAACCATTCCTACAAATGTCCATGGATCAGGTAGTTTAAAGTGACAAATGGATGCAATGTCGAATATGCACCTTTCCAATAATATCCTGCCTGCTTCAATTCAGGATCTTCAACCGTAATGTCAGAAAAATTAATATCCGTACCTACCATCAGGCTAATGCGAGGCGTTATCTGATAGCCATAGGCGATATCACCTGTCCAAAGCAATGTCCTCAATCCATCTGTCTTCACCCATGTGTCAGTGGAAACCTCTTCGATATCCGGATCAAGCTGGTCCTGTGTCTGTGTAACAATATTGCCAAAAGCACCGTACAAATATTGGACACCACCATGTACAGCTATGATATGACGATGCATTCGGTATTGTGCACCCATTCTCGTATACACATAATGTAGTGTCTTCGGGGTAAGGGTATTAAAATTGCTGCGCACTCCAAATCCTTGCGTGGTGACGGTGGATGTTCGTTGAAAATCAAATCCACCGTGCTGCATCAAATATCCGGCAGCAAGTGTTAATTGAAATTTAGGATTGAGACTATATCCTAATCCACCTCCTGCCCGCAATTTCCATCCTGATGCAAATTCAGGTTGTGATGCTAATATCAGTCCTGTACCCACTTCGCCAAACAGAAAAAATGAATTCGCCCTGGTAGCTTTAGGTTCAATGGTATTCATCTGATCATCATGCAAATAAAAAATGCCGTCCATTGCCAGAGGATCAACCATCGGGCTGAGCGTTGAATTGCGCTGCGTTGCAACCGGTGCTCTTTGAACATTTGGGTTATACTCCCACTCAGGTTCAGGTTCCACTATAACAGTTGCAGGAGTGGAGACAATCTTATAGGAATGTACAGCTTCCTCATCTACAAGGTATATCTTATCTGAAGGAGCTGTAACTGCATTACTATTTATTCCCGTTGGTGCCTCGGTTATAGAGGGTTTCGTTTTTGATTTCGTTGCAACATTGTTTTTCTTCGTATTGGAAGATTTTGAAGTATGTGCTTTTTTCTCAGATTGATTTCCAATAGTTGAAGAAAGTTGGCTTCCTTGCTCTGCAGCATTTTCGATAGCAGAATTAGTCTCGTTCTCGTTTGTGGCAGACAAAGATGACTTAGTCAATTCATTTTCATGTAACTGATTTTCTTCCTTACCACCGGCAATTTCAGTTCTGTCAGAAGAAGTAGTTTGCTTAGCATCTTTGGATTGCTGTATATTCTCAACAGGTGGAGTACTCTTTTGTGCGTACATAAAGAATCCGCCAGCCAACAATAGTATAGCCAGTCCTCCAAACCACCAGAACGGGAAAGCCCAACGGCGTTTTTGTTTATTGAGGAGTTCAATCATGTCCGCACGATGTCCATCGTCTACCGGAAAAGATCTTTCCTCCCATCTCCTTTTCAGGATATCATCGAAGTTTTCTTTCATTTCAATGATGCTGTTTTACTTCTTTTAACAATGTCTCTTTCAACTTCTTTCGCGCTTCATGCACATGCCATTTGGAGGTACCTTCTGATATATTGAGCATGACGGCGATTTCTTTGTGGCCATAACCATCGATGGCAAATAAATTGAATACCTGCTTGTCCATGGGGGATAATTGGTTGACCACCGCCATCAGGTGATCAAGGTTGAATTCTTCAGCGATGTGATTCATGTCTTCATGCGGCCATTGCAGTTCATCACTTATCTGCCCATTGTAGACATTGGTTTGATAATGTTTCTGTTGCGACCTGAACTCATCGATGATACTGCGCAGGGTAATCTTTGATACCCAGCCTTTGAATGATCCTGTCTGATCAAATTGTTCGAGATTTTGCAGGACTTTAAGAAAGGCGAGATTGAGTCGAGATCCGGCTTCGGATTTGTCCTTGCAATAGCGAAAGCAAATCGACATCATGTAACTGTAGCATTGATCGTACAAGCGAAGCTGAGCCTTTCGGTCTCCCTTTATACACTGCGTGATCAGATGCTGGTCTATATTCATACTAAGCGTAGAAAAGGCCACCGACTTGTCATTCCCTCTAAATGACGCATCGGCAGCCCTTTTCTCAAAAAGAGATCTTTAGGATCCTGTCCATTAATCTTGTTTTACAAAACGCCCGTAGTAGAACATTTGTTCTCCATGGAGTTGGATATGATATAACCCCGGAGGATAAGAACTGATATCTACTCTCAAGACACCATGTGTGTTTCTTTCGCTGCCTGCATACACAACTTTTCCTTGCATATCGACAAGTTTAATATCAAACGTTGTATTGATACCCGGTACAGGAATGTTGATTTCTTCCTTCGCGGGATTTGGATACAATTTGATTTCTGTAGCTGTTGGATCTGTTACTGCTGTAGTTCCATCATTTACAATCAGATTGACCTGCAGACGCTCAGGATCCTCCGGTGTCAATGTAACCCAGATATCAGGTGAACTGATACCTGCGATATCAAAACGAACACGATATGTACCGAAAGGTAACCCTGTAAAACGGAAGCTTCCATCCTCAAGGCTTACTGTGTAATTCAAAGGCAGTCCTGATGCATCGCTCAACAATACTTCTATGTTGTTCAACCCATCCAATCCTCTGTGTTCCTCATTCTCACCGGCAACTAAATGATTAGGATCGGTGATAACGCCTCCGATCACACCAGTATGACCACCATTGAAATCAGTAGAACGTATCATGTAAATATCCGTTGTGACCGTCAGCCAGTTAGGCAGAACGTGTGCATTAGCTGTTTCCCAGACTGCTGAACTGTAATGATATGTTGGCACAAAATCATCAGCTTGAGGAGATCCTGGTGTCAACACGGCCTTTAAAAGGTATGCACCATCATTCAATCCAGAGATAGAATAATATCCATTCTGACCTATCTGGGACGAATCCGCAAGTATAAAGGCATTCTCATTATTAGCTTCTATCGAATAAGCATATACGATACCTGAAATGGGTGCAAGTGAATCACCATAAACAAATCCATTAATGACATTTTGTGCTCCACCAGGTATGATTGTATCGATGGTTATGCAAGTTTCGGTAACACATCCGAAGAGTGTAGTGATCGTAGCACAATAGGTACCCGGAGCACTAATCTCGATCCATGGCAACGTGTCACCCGTAGACCATTGTACTGCAGCCAACGGATCACCTGTTTCAACATATAATGATGGTGTCGGTACAGGTGAATAAAAAATAATAGCATAACAACTATCAACCGGATAATTGCAGGCATCCGAAACGCAACCTATAGCGTCTGTGACTGTCACACATAAATCATGAATACCGAAATCAACAAAATTTGTTTGTTCTGTTCCACCATTAGACCATAGGTACGTGAAAGGAGGAGTACCCCATGCATTTGCAGTGTACAATGTACCTGAACCGGAAGAATTATCCTCTGATATCCATACACCGCAGAAGTCTGCACCACTAAAGTTAACTTCTATACACGTTTCTTTTACGCAACCACCGGCATACACTGTCACGCAATATGTACCGGATGCGCCTACAACAATTTCTGGTCCTTCATTACCTGTATTCCATTGGTAGAGAACATTCTGACCCGGATTATTCCATAAGGAAGCAGTCAATACCGCTAAACTATCGTTGAGATAGGTAACTGTAATCACAGCTTCGCATGGAGAATAGAAAGTATCAATACAAGCTGTTGTCTCACATCCAAAAGAGGATGTTACAGTCACACAAAGAATTTCATCAGGTGAGGCAAGAACCGTCACTGAATTCGTATCTCCATTGGACCATGCATATTCAAACGTACCAAAGCCCCATGCGGATGCTTCTGCATACCAAAGACCGGAACTGTCAGGATAGGTAAACACCCATGCTGAACATTGTGTGCCGAGGGATTCAAAATCAACATATGCACAAGCTTCGGTGACACAAGATGCACCAAGTGTTACGGTGACACAATATTCGCCGGATTCAGTCACGGTAATGGTTGGTGTAGTTGCGCCATTAGACCATAGATATGTGTTATTGTTTCCCGGCCAATTGAAAATCGGATCGGACCATACTGTCAACACCGCAGTCGCTGTATCAACATATTGAAGATCTACCCATGCATAGCACCAGTTAGCGCTATCATAACATCCTACAGCAACACAGCCATCCTCATCTGTTACGGTTACACAATAAGCCAAAGACGGATCACCTGGATGAATTACCTGGGTGGTATCACCATTGCTCCAGAGAAACGTAAAATCATCAGCCTGCGAAGAAACAATAGCCTGTAAAGTGAAGGTTACGGAGTCTTCTATATAGGCACTGACCCAAACATAGCAGGAATCAAAGCCCCAGCTATTATCATAACAGGATGAAGAAGAACATCCATTATTATCATACATGGTCACACAATACAAGCCTGGGATTTCAGGGAATATCAATTGCGAGGTATCTCCTGTGCTCCATACATAGGTTATTGGTTCAACACCATACCCACTTGCGCCAAGGCCACCGTTTTGATCTTCATAGATATATACTTCGCAGAAATTAGGGTCGTTGATAAAAAAGCATGTTGTATAAAGGCATCCTGTAGCATCTGTTACGGTGACACAATATGTACCCGGACCGAGATCAGTGATGACGGATGTAGTAGCACCCGTACTCCATGTGTATATGAAAGGTGCAATACCTGAAGGGATAACTTCAAGATTGTAGGTTCCGTCATTATTGGTTGTCGAAACGATATAGGCAAAGCAGTTTAAGGAGTCCAGATTAACATAAGTTGAATCAGAAACTACACATCCAGCATCAAATGTTGCCTCTACAGTATAAATACCCGACTGTTGAGGAATGATGGTCTGTGTGGTTTCACCGGTGTTCCATAAATATTCTACTCCAAAACCCTGGGGAGTCCAGGCAGTAAGTTGAATATCTATAGTGCCGGGAATCCACTCCTGAAGGATGATGACTATGCACGAGTCAATGACGATAGGCTCACAATAGACAAAATCTGCCTGGAAGTCTTCATTTCCATTGAGAATGACAAAGGACTGGCTTATGGCGGTACCCCAACAGTCTACCATACTCACGACCAATGATCCAAACAGGTTTGGCCCAGGAGATGTGATATCCGCTTCATAGCTGCCATTGGCGTCGGTATAAAGTGAATAAAAAACAGCCGTAGAATCAGCGAAAAGGGCTGAAACCAGGATGTTAACACTGTCTTGAGGGTCACCGTCGGTGTTGGTTACTGTGCCGTGCACATGTACCTGGTTTTGGGCGATGAGCCCAACCATGGACACCAATGTAAGGAGGGAAATGAGTAAAAGTTTTCTGTTGAACATACTTAATCCGTTATTTTGTTTGATTAAAATTAAACTGTTTCAACCCATAATACGGGGATTGGTGGCTGAAGGTTGGGTAAGGACCAAATATTTATGAGAAAATTTTCAATATAATGGGGACAATACCTTTGGCGGAGCGGATGCGTCCCCGGACAATTGCTGAAATCCAGGGCCAGGACCACCTTTTGAGTGAAGGAGCCGTATTGCTAAAAGCCATCAGGTCAGGTCGTTTGCCCTCCATGATCCTCTGGGGACCTCCCGGTGTGGGGAAAACCACCCTTGCCAGGGTTATAGCTGGGGAAATGGGGAGGCCATTTATACCACTATCTGCTATCAACAGCGGGGTCAAGGATATCAGGGATGCCATAGATCAGGCCAAAAAGCAAAAGTTTTTCGATCGTCCCGGCCCTATCCTCTTTATAGATGAGATCCATCGCTTTAGTAAATCACAGCAAGACAGCCTGTTAGGTGCTGTGGAGGATGGAACAGTCACACTCATAGGTGCCACCACTGAAAATCCTTCCTTTGAAGTTATCTCTGCCTTACTGTCCAGATGCCAGGTCTATGTCCTCAAACCACTGGACGCAGACACCATGCGCAGGTTGATCGACCGGGCGATCCACACGGATGAAGAACTGAAGCACAAACAAATCATCATTGAGGAAGACAATGCATTGTTGCAACTGACAGGAGGCGATGCGCGAAAATTATTGTCCGCTCTTGAAATCGTCACCAGCCAGGATGACGGTCCTGTCATCATCAATGACATAAATGTCCAGGAAGCGATTCAACAAAATATTGCTTTCTATGACAAAGGAGGTGATCAACACTATGATATCATTTCAGCTTTTATTAAATCGATTCGTGGCTCTGATCCTAACGCGGCAGTCTATTGGCTCGCCCGTATGTTGCATGGAGGTGAGGACATTAAGTTTATTGCACGCCGATTGGTCATACTCGCTGCTGAAGATATCGGCCTCGCTAATCCAAATGCGATCTTGCTGGCACAATCTTGTGCGAATGCTATCCAGTTTGTCGGCATGCCCGAAGCAAGAATCATTTTATCAGAGGCAGTCATCTACCTGGCTACAAGTAGCAAATCCAATTCAGCATATGAGGCTATCAGCGCAGCTTTGCAAAAAGTTGAAGAGTCTGGACCTTTACCTGTTCCTCTTGCTTTACGGAATACGCCTACCCAACTCATGAAAAATCTTGGCTACGGTGCCGGCTATCAATACAGCCATGCCTATGAAGGCAATTTTTCGCCACAGGAATATATGCCGGATGAAGTGGCGGGCACTGCGTTCTATCATCCGGGGGATAATAAGCAAGAGAAAGATATTCAAGCGAGAATGACATACTGGTGGGGAGAGAAGTATCGGTAATCAGTGATCTGTATTCAGTAATCAGTGAGCGGTATTCAGTGATCTGTAATCGGTGAGACTTCAGACGCCAGACACGCAGATGCCAGACTCGTGATACTTAGCCGTTCGCTATTTGAAGATTTATATCTTCAAATCCATATATCAAATCTGTATCTAATCGGAAGGTAATCATGGGCAGTCTGCGACTGCCAGGAAATATTTCTATCTCACACTCTACACCCACACTTCTCACGTTCTCACGTTCTCACGCTCTCAGGTTCTTACGCTCTCACGTTCTTACGCTCTCACGCTCTGCTGACGGCTGATGGCTGATAGCTGACAGCTAACAATTACCTTTGCCCCATGATCGTATACAAATTTGGCGGCACCTCTGTAGGTAGTGCAGAACGAATGAAATCCGTGGCGGACCTGATTACCAGGGATGACAAACAAAAAATTGTCGTCCTG
>JAGOIB010000010.1:4819-9737 GCA_017995875.1 Saprospiraceae bacterium | reverse complement strand
AGCTAACAATTACCTTTGCCCCATGATCGTATACAAATTTGGCGGCACCTCTGTAGGTAGTGCAGAACGAATGAAATCCGTGGCGGACCTGATTACCAGGGATGACAAACAAAAAATTGTCGTCCTGTCTGCCGTTTCAGGAACAACAGATACCCTCATCCGATTGTCTGCCTCAACTCCGGATGAAGGAATGAAAATCATCGCCGGAATGGAAACGCAGTATCAGGCATATGTCAATGATCTCCTGAAATATGAGGACTGCAAGCTGGCTGCTACTAGATTTCTTGAACTCACTTTTTTCTCGCTACGGGAAGCACTGGAAAAAGATTTACCCCGCGATGAGAAATGGTTTGTGGCGTATGGCGAACTGATGTCTACATCACTCTTCAGCCTGTTACTGGTCGAAAGAGAAATTGATGCTGCCCTATTGCCTGCCCTTGATTTCATGCGCATCAAAGAAGGCGAACCGGATATGGAATCCATCAGGAAATTACTTCCCGAAGTATTGGCGGCAACAGGCAAGAAATATATTTACGTTACCCAGGGCTATATCTGCCGCAATGAAGACGGGCAGATCGACAATCTACGAAGAGGCGGAAGCGATTACTCTGCAACGATCATCGGTGCTGCCCTTGAAGCAGAAGAGATTCAAATATGGACCGACATTGATGGCGTGCATAACAACGATCCACGCATTGTCAAGAAAACAAGTCGCATCGATGAACTGAGTTACGCTGAAGCTGCAGAGCTTGCCTACTTCGGCGCCAAAATTCTCCACCCCTTGTGTGTGAGGCCGGCGCGTGAGACAGGTGTACCTATCCGCCTTTTGAACACACTCAACCCGGATGCTGAAGGTACCATCATCCATCGTGAAAATCTCTCGGATACAGGTGGTGCTAAAGCAGTAGCAGCCAAAGACGGTATCATTGCCATCAATATTCGCTCGTCGCACATGCTCATGGCACATGGCTTTCTAAGTAAGATATTTGAAGTCTTCGCGCATCACAAGACATCAGTAGATATGATCACGACGGCAGAAGTTGCAGTGAGTCTCACCATTGATGATGATACCAACCTTGACAAGATCGTTGAAGAGTTGCAGGCATATAGCACGATTACAGTGGAGAAAGAACAGACCATTATCTGCGTAGTGGGAGCTTTTCATAAAGGAGAGGCAGGTATTGCTGTACAGGTATTGAATCCTTTAAAAAATATTCCTATCCGCATGATTTCATCAGGTGGTAGCGAAAGCAATATCTCCGTACTGATCGATTCAAAGTACAAAAAGGAAGCACTTGAAGCTTTAAATCAGGGGCTCTTTGGCCAGAGCTGATCAATGCTGAACGATCAGTCTTTGTTGCTGCAACTTTCCTGTATTGCTTTTGACTGTGACGATATACATGCCTGGAGCAAAGTTTGAAATATCTATTTCCTCTCCTGCGTGTATTGAATCGCGTGATCGCAATTCCCTTCCATTGATATCTGCAATACTGATAGAAATAAATTCACCCAATCCTCGCCGATCTATAACTGTGAAAGTTTCATCAGCCGGATTTGGCGAAAGAATTAAATTATCTTCTGCAACATTTTCAATACCGGATATAATCAAACATTCACCGGGAATATTAGCATCCATCCATTCTAATCTACCCATTAGCCATTGCCTGAGAAAATTTAACTCTTCCTCGTAGGTATTTCCTATAAATGAATTGGGCCAAATGTATATACCAAGGATAGGCCATCTCTCATAATTTCGATCAGGTGCATTACCCAATTGCGCTGTCAGTGAATCAACCAGATGAAGTAGGCTGGAAGTACTTAGGATTGTTTCACGCAGCGAATCATAACGACATTTTAAACGGTTCTGAAAATAGGGATCCTGCATAAACCTCGACCACCACAAAGGGGTATTACCACAAGCACCACTGTCATCAAAACCCCAGCCTTCCACCAATTGCCCTGAGCAATAATCTGCATTTCCAAAAGCAAGATTAAAATCCCACAATGGCCCGAAATGAAACGTGGAGTCTACATCATTGCGGTCTTTATATAAAAAGGAACTAAGACGATAGGCATCTATATTATGTCCCAATTCAGTGACAATAAAATAATCAACCAATGACTTCATATCCACGTATCTCCGGTACCCAAGTATTGTGTCTGTGAAATGTTCACTGTACAAGGCAACCTCAAAAGAATCAAAATACGTATTGATGTATTCCTTTTGCTTTGGATGCAAATCCTGGCCTTCCGGATCTTCATATACAAGTCTTATTTCTTCTGCAGGATAGGTTCCTTCAAACTTTGAAACAAAATAAGAGCCTTCGCCATTGTCACGATCCACTTTGAGCAGATACCCACCCGTAAGTTCATCGCCAATCGTATCGATAGGGTTTAACTTTTTAATATCCACCCGGTTTTTATCCCTTTTGATTTTCTCTTCGAGGTAATAAACGCCTTGATAGTCGCCATTGAGAAAAAGCTCACACACCCGGGTCCGTGGAGCATATTCTCCCACATCATTTCCTAATTGATATGTGATAGCATCCCTGTGGAATGATTTGTCTGTATATGGTGCATACAGAATCCAATCTTCTTCAATTGGCAAACCTAGCAATGAGGTTTCAAAGTCTTCGCCATTTATATCCTGTGTTTCGAAACTATAATTCTTTTTAGGAAACATCTGTGAGGATGAGCCTCTGACTTCAATGCCAACAAAGTCTTCTGTTAGCGGAATATCCCAGGGATAATTCAATGCACCGCTTTCATTACTGATGACTTTGATCAGGCCTTTGATCTTAGGGTCATTTGGAATGGTCACATTGTCGGTAGTCAGTAAAATGATTGGGAGCTTTGTCCCTGGAAATACATCCGACACAGGAGCATCTGCATCGAATGTCAGATTCCAATTCAATAGCTCACCACCATCCGCATATGCATAGGTATCCAATATTCTCAGTATCCATTTGCCATTTCCACTAAGCCCATTATTAACATTACCCAATGGTGTAAACGGCAGGTATAATCCATTGAAAGGAGGACCTGCGCGTGTTATATGGGTTTCGGATGTCATGTTGAAGCAGGTATTATCATAATTGTCCGTATCGCCACCGAGTCCGGAAGTCAACATGATATTTTCACCTGACGGGCTGATCAATCGTACATCAAGATCAGAAACCCACGAGTGGGTTATGGTGATGCAAACAGTAGTTAAGCCATGTTGCGCAGAAAGGGTTTCAGGAGAAAGATCACCGATGTCGATGACAAAATCATTGATGACGCCATCGTCCGTGATGATACCTCCTGTTCCTGAATACGTTTGGCTGTAACTATATCCGGTCAATAAAATAAAAAGGATAGGCAGGATTGTCTTTAGATGCATTGATAAATCTGTAATAAAATAGTGTGGAAATAAACCGATCCATAGAGACTGCTATACTCTGCATGCGCTTTTGGATGGCTCAAGATAGGTAAAAGGGCAAAGTATAGATAAGTGGCAAATTCGACCTCAGGGAGAGATAAACCTTCCTATTTAATGGGTCTTTTCCCCAAATTTCGGTTGGTTGCCTATCTTTGGCGACTCAATCAGGTCATCCTATATACTATGTCTACACATACTCATTTAGCCCACGATATCAAGATCATAGAAGAGAGTGCTCGCCAGTTTGCCCAGACCCATATCCTTCCACATGTCATGGAATGGGACGAAAGCCAGATATTTCCTATGGATCTGATGCATCAATTGGGTGAGCAGGGCTTTCTTGGCGTCCTTGTCCCCGAGGAATATGGAGGCTCAGGACTTGGCTATCAGGAATATATCACGATCATCACAGAGATAGCCAAAGTGTGCGGATCGATAGGATTGTCACTGGCTGCCCACAATTCCCTTTGTACGAATCATATCCTTTCTTTTGGAAATGAGGAACAAAAGCGTAAATGGATCCCGAAACTGGCGACAGGCGAATGGATAGGCGCCTGGGGACTTACGGAACCCAACACCGGCAGTGATGCTATGCGTATGCAATGCACCGCGGTAAAAGATGGAGATGACTATATCATCAACGGTACCAAGTGCTGGATAACGCATGGAAAATCAGGTCACGTTGCGGTGGTAATAGTCCGTACCGGCGAACTACTGGATAGTCATGGCATGACTGCATTTGTTATCGAACGAGGAACACCGGGTTTGAAAGCCGGTAAGAAAGAAAATAAACTGGGCATGCGTGCCTCAGAGACTGCAGAAATGATCTTTGAAGATTGCCGCGTACCTGCAGCTAATATTTTAGGCAAAGTTGGTGATGGCTTTATTCAGTCTATGAAAATCCTTGACGGAGGACGTATCTCCATCGGTGCATTAGGACTTGGTATCGCCAAAGGAGCCTATGAAGCTTCCGTAAAATATTCAAAAGAAAGACATCAGTTCGGCCAACCGATTTCCAATTTCCAGGCGATCAGTTTTAAACTGGCGGATATGGCCACCAAGATCGAAGCTGCTGAACATCTGTTGCGTAAAGCAGCCGACCTGAAAAACCATGGTCAGAATTGCACCAAAGTAGCCGCTATGGCCAAATATTATGCGTCTGAGGTAAGTGTCCAGGTCGCGACAGATGCTGTCCAGATCTTCGGCGGGTACGGCTATACAAAAGATTTCCCTGTTGAGAAATTCTATCGCGACAGCAAGCTCTGTACAATCGGTGAGGGCACTTCTGAAGTGCAGAAGATGGTCATCGCAAGGGAGCTGACGAAGGAGCTATAAGTTTCGAGTTACCAGTTTCGAGTTTCGAGTTACATGATAGCCCTCTCGCTATTTTAAGACTCAAGTCTTAAAATCAAAATCGTATAACCCCTGGTTAATGTAAAATCACAGAACGGCAGTTTGCAACTGCCAGGTAAAAGCATAACCTTTTCACTTTTCACT
>JAGOIB010000010.1:0-4719 GCA_017995875.1 Saprospiraceae bacterium | reverse complement strand
ATCTGGCAACCGCCTAAACTCAGTTAATGATGTAATTGTGTTTTGCTGTCCCCGGCAAAACAATGTTTCCTGTACTGCGACTGCATGACAGGATTCAACCTATTTACTCATTTAACTGTCACACCATGTTAGATCATATTATTTTATTCAGCATCAGGAACAAATTTATCATTGGCCTGATGACGATTGCCCTCATCATCTGGGGTGTATGGAGCGCAACTAAACTCCCTATAGATGCAGTCCCGGATATCACCAACAACCAGGTGCAGATTATTACACTTTGCCCTACGCTCGCCGGACAGGAAGTGGAACAGTTGGTTACCTACCCTATTGAACAAAGTATTGCCAATCTCCCAGATTTGTTAGAATTACGAAGTATTTCCCGCTTTGGACTTTCTGTGATCACTGCAGTGTTCGATGATAAGGTGGACATTTACTTTGCCCGCCAATTGATCAATGAAAAAATAAAAGAGGCTGAGGAAAAAATTCCAAAAGGAATTGGAAAGCCTGAATTAGCCCCTGTCAGCACCGGACTTGGAGAAGTCTACCAATACATCATTCATCCCAGGAAAGGAAGTGAAAACAAATACAATCCGATGGACCTGCGTACCATGCAGGACTGGATTGTAGCGCGTCAGCTTTATGGCACACCGGGTATTGCTGAGGTCAACAGTTTCGGTGGGCAGTTAAAACAATATGAAGTTGCAGTGAATCCTGAGAGGCTCCTGGCAATGGATGTATCTATCCCTGAAATTTTTACTGCCCTTGAAAAAAACAATGAAAATACCGGAGGAGCTTATATCGATAAAAAACCCAATGCCTATTTTATTCGTGGTGTCGGCTTGATCAGTTCGTTTGATGACATCAAAAGCATTGTAGTCAAAAACAGTCCAAACGGAATTCCGATCCTGATCAAAGATGTTGCAGAGGTTCATCTTGGAAGTGCTGTCCGGTATGGAGCACTCACCTACAATGGTCAGGTCGATGCGGTTGGTGGTGTGGTGATGATGCTCAAAGGCGCTAATAGTGCTGATGTGGTCGACAGGATCAAAGCCAAAATGGAAACCATCCAAAAATCATTACCGGATGATGTGTTGATTGAACCATACCTCGACAGGACAGACTTAGTCATTCGTGCTATAGCCACTGTCGAAAAAAACCTTATCGAAGGAGCTTTGATTGTCATTTTCGTGCTGGTCCTTTTTCTTGGAAATTTCAGGGCCGGTTTAATTGTTGCATCAGCGATTCCATTGTCGATGCTTTTTGCCCTGGGACTGATGCATGTATTTGGTGTGAGTGCAAATCTCATGAGTCTAGGTGCAATTGATTTTGGGCTTATTGTAGATGGTGCCGTCATTATCGTGGAGAGCATATTTCATGCTATCACCACCACAAAGCTCCAGGGTGACGATGTGAAGCTCACTTCCAAACAAATGGATGAGACTGTTTTTGCAAGTGCCAAACGAATGATGAGCTCTGCTGCCTTCGGGCAGGTTATCATCCTGATTGTGTATTTGCCGATTCTATCCCTTGTGGGTATTGAAGGAAAAATGTTTGGACCGATGGCACAGACAGTTTCGTTTGCCATACTAGGTGCCTTCATCCTTTCTTTAACCTATATACCAATGATCTCATCGCTTTTCCTGAGTAAAAAAGTGACACATTCAAAAAACATATCTGACAGAATGATGGATTTCTTCCATCGAATCTATGAACCACTATTGGAGATGGCTATCCGCTTTAAAAAACTGGTTATTTCAATGACGTTAGTGCTTTTCGTCATTAGCCTGTATTTCTTCTCCCGCATGGGAGGCGAGTTTATTCCTACGTTGCAGGAGGGCGATTTTGCTTTTCATTGCATTCTTCCTCAAGGATCTTCACTAACGCAGAGTGTGGAGACAAGCATGCAGGCGGCCCGTCTCATCAAACAATTTGATGAGGTAAAAATGGTCGTTGGCAAAACCGGAAGCGCAGAAGTGCCCACAGACCCTATGCCACCAGAAGCAACAGACATGATGATTATACTCAATCCAAAGGAAACCTGGAAGATGGAGAGGACGTATGATGAGTTAGCTGACGACATGAACGAAGCCTTAGAAAGTATTCCGGGCGTCTTCTTTGAAAAAAATCAACCTATTCAAATGCGCTTCAACGAACTCATGACAGGCATCCGCCAGGATGTAGCTGTTAAAATCTATGGAGAAAATATGGATACGTTGCTGGCCTATGGGAATAAAGTTAGTGCCGTGGTCCAAACCATAAAAGGAGCTACTGAACCTAATGTTGAACGCGTAGATGGCTTGCCTCAAATTGCTATTATATATAACAGGGCAAGGATAGCCAACTATGGCTTAAACATTGACGACATCAATCACATTGTTAGTACTGCCTTTGCAGGTGGTACTGCAGGAGTTGTTTTCGAAAATGAACGCAAATTTGATTTAGTGGTTCGCTTGGACAGTCTGCACCGAAACAATATTGATGATGTCAGTCATCTTTATATTCCAACATCCAAAGGAGCACAAATTCCTCTTTCACAAGTTGCGGATATTAAAATGGAATTAGGGCCAGCACAGATCAGCAGGGAAAATGGGAAACGGAGAATTGTGATCGGCTTCAATGTAAAAGATCGGGATGTAGAAAGTGTTGTAAACGATATCCAGGCCAAACTCAATGCGGAAGTAAATCTTCCGGAAGGATATTACTATACGTTTGGCGGCACCTTTGAAAATCTGCAGGCCGCTTCAAAACGCTTGATGATTGCTGTTCCTATTGCCCTGGCGCTGATTTTCATCTTGCTCTACTTTACGTTTAATTCAGTCTCCCAGGCAGCATTGATTTTCACCGCTATTCCTATGTCGGCGATCGGTGGCGTATTTGCATTGTACTTCAGGGATATGCCTTTCAGTATTTCGGCAGGCGTGGGTTTTATTGCCTTGTTTGGTGTAGCCGTGCTCAATGGGATTGTGCTTGTCAGTACATTCAATCAATTAGCAAAAGAAGGAATAGATGATATCCTCCAACGCGTAATACAAGGAACCAAAATGCGTCTAAGGCCTGTCCTGATGACGGCTACCGTGGCATCCTTTGGATTCCTCCCAATGGCTCTTTCGCATGGCGCTGGTGCTGAAGTTCAGAAGCCACTGGCCACCGTTGTTATTGGCGGCTTACTCACTGCTACCTTTTTAACACTATTCGTTCTTCCACTTTTATACCTACTATTCTCCACCCTGAAAAAAATAAAATCAACGGTTGCCATTAGCTTAATGCTCCTTTGCACTTTTGGCTCAACGAATGCTCAAAACAATTCAAACAGTTTGCCAGACAAGGATCTGCCATCGATTACTTTGGAACAGGCAATTGCTGTCGCGCTTGAAAACAGTTTACAACTCCAGTCCCGGCAATATTCCCTCGAATCCAATATTGCACTGCAAAAAACAGCCTTTACATTGCCTCGGACGGCTTTTGAATTTCAATACGGACACATGAATAGCATAGAAAATGATAATGGATTTTCTATTTCGCAAACATTGCCTTTCCCAACATATTATAGTGCAAAATCCGATTTGCTTGAAGCTGAAGTGGAAGGAATCAAATTGCATCAGCAGGCTTCTGCTTTGGAAATCAAAACACAAGTCAAATCGCTTTACTACCAATTGGCCTATCTCTATCATAAAAATGAAAAACTTCTTCAACTGGATAGTCTCTACGGTGACTTTGTTCATGCAGCAACGAGACGTTTTGAATTAGGTGAAACAAGTATCATTGGCAAATCAATAGCTGAAACGAAACGCGGAGAAATCATACAGCTTCTCAGACAAAATGAGACCGATATCCGTGTGACGTACCATTCGTTGAAAACCGCGATGAATAGCATGATGGATTTCACTATTGAAAAAGGGATATTTTCCGAACCCCTGGCATTGCCCGGAGAATTGGATAGTACAGCGATGGCTGATAATCCAATGTTAAAGGCTATCTATCAACAAGCCATCATTGCCGAACAAAGTATTGATGTTGAAAAAAGACTCAACCTTCCAGAAATTTCAGTAGGCTATTTCAATCAATCGATCATAGGAACACAAAATGTTAATGGAGGTGATGTCTATTATGATGGAGGCAAACGCTTCCAGGGCTTCAATGTAGGTTTAGGGATCCCTTTAACTTTTGGAAGTAATTCAGCCAGAGTTAAATCTCTGGAATACAAACAACAATCGTTACAGAAGGAAGCTGAATATTGGAGCCTGTCGATGCAATCACAGCTGCAGAATGCATTGCTGCAATATGAACAAGACCTTTCGCAATATTCCTATTACAAATCACAGGCGATGCCTACTGCCAATCAGATCATTGTAGCGGCACAACTTTCCTTTAGAAAGGGGGGGATGGAATATATGGAATATTCGCAGGCGCTTCAAACATCAAGCGAAGTAGAATTGAAATACCTGGAATCAATCCACCAGGTCAATCAATCCGTGATCCATATTTTGTACTTAACTCAACAAAACTAATCAAGCACATGAAATCATATCCTAATCTCCATCATACAACACTTCAAGTGAATCCATCATTTATGAAACTACAAGCACCGATTATCTTCATATTATGTTTGCTTCCATTTTACCTTTTTACTTCCTGTGTAAAATCCGGAGAACATACTCATGCCGATCACGAAACTGACGTAGTTGAGCATGAAGAGGGACATGAAAATGAAAAGGT
>JAGOIB010000087.1:6551-8424 GCA_017995875.1 Saprospiraceae bacterium | reverse complement strand
AGAATCATTGAAAAACGTCTCTGACGTTAAGCAATAATCTGCTCTATGCCCTCTGCTCTATGCTCTATGCTCAAACGTTGAACTTTATCCCCTGCGCCAATGGTAGTTGCTTGCCCCAGTTGATCGTATTTGTCTGACGGCGCATGTAGGCCTTCCATGAGTCAGAACCGCTCTCGCGTCCGCCACCAGTTTCTTTCTCACCACCAAAAGCACCGCCGATTTCTGCTCCGGAGGTACCGATGTTGACATTGGCGATACCACAATCAGAACCACCTGCGGAAAGAAACTGCTCAGCTTCACGCATGTTGTTGGTCATGATCGCAGATGATAATCCTTGTGGTACATTGTTTTGCATAGCGATGGCTTCTTCAAGTGTTCGGTAAGACATGACATAGAGGATCGGTGCGAATGTCTCGGCCTGCACAATCGGCAAATCATTTGTCACCTCAGCGATGCAGGGAAGCACATAACAACCGCTGCCATAGCCTCTTCCTTTCAGTACGCCACCAGGCACCAGCATTTTACCGCCCTGCGATTTGATGGCTTCCAGTGCCTGCTGATAATGATACACAGCCTGGATGTCAATCAAAGGACCCATGTGATTTTTGGGATCCAGTGGATTACCGATTTGGATTTGTTTGTAGGCTTTAACAAGCGCCTTTGTGACTTTATCAAATATGGATTGATGGATAATCAATCGGCGTGTTGACGTGCAGCGTTGTCCTGCGGTACCGACAGCACCAAACACAGCACCAGTGAGGACAATCTTGAGATCAGCTTCAGGTGTGATGATGATTGCATTGTTGCCACCTAATTCGAGTAATGAGCGTCCCAGGCGCCCGGCCACTGCCTGTCCTACGATCTTGCCCATGCGTGTACTTCCGGTAGCGGAAATCAACGGTATACGAGTATCATTTGTAAGCAATTCACCGACGCGGTAATCACCATTTATCAGCGATACGATTCCTTCAGGAAGATTATTGGCTTTGATGACTTCCGCAAAAATATTCATACATGCTACACCACACAATGGTGTTTTCTCGGAAGGCTTCCATACAACTACATCACCGCACACCATGGCGATCATGGCATTCCACGACCACACGGCCACCGGAAAATTAAAGGCGGATATCACGCCAACGATGCCAAGTGGATGCCACTGTTCATACATACGGTGCTGGCTACGCTCTGAATGCATCGTGAGGCCATACAACTGGCGTGAGAGCCCTACAGCAAAATCACAGATATCGATCATCTCCTGTACTTCGCCCCAGCCTTCCTGCAGGCTCTTACCCATTTCATAGGATACCAGTCTTCCGAGTGGGTCTTTATACTTGCGCAGGGCTTCACCGTATTGACGGACGATTTCTCCGCGTTTTGGAGCAGGGACTGTGCGCCAGTATTGATAAGCGGCTTCCGCGGTGCGGATGACCCTTTCGTATTCCTTTGGAGTGGTATTACTGACTGCTGCTATGAGATTACCATCTACCGGTGAAGGTGACGGCTGATAATTCCTGGAGTTGGAGGATTTGAGGCCTGTAGAAGTCCCGTTGTTAAATTTCTTGATTCCCAGTTTGGTGAGAAAACGTGTGTCAATTGCCATGTTCCTGTGTGTATTAAATGAGGTAAAGTCAATTCCGAATCACAACCTAGGTTTATTGATAACGGACTGCAAATATCGGGAATAGTTATGGAAAGGCAGCGGAAGAAAAAAATGTGGAACGCAGATTTCGCAGATGTATTTTAAAAAAATATTTTCACAGATTAAGTTTTTAAATAAATCGATAGCCCATAGTGTTCAGAAGAAACTAATTTGCGCCATTCAATTTAATAAATATCTGCGTAACCTGCGTTTCTAAAAGCGGTCTGCAGT
>JAGOIB010000087.1:0-6451 GCA_017995875.1 Saprospiraceae bacterium | reverse complement strand
TTTGGATACACGGAGAATGCAGCAGCATCCACATCTGTAGTAGCGGTTGTGCCTTCTTTGATCGTAATCACCTCGAAGTTGTCAAAATAGAATCCATCCTTGTGGACGAAACCATCAGAAACCAATAAGAAACGTAATTGAATGGTTTGTCCGAGATATGAACTCAGGTCTACATTTTCAAGTACCCAATGCGTTTGCCTGCCATCGTAGAGTGGTTCCTCATATAGCTGGAATAAGGAACCGAGTTTGGATTGATTGCCGCAAAGGTTGTCCCATGACTCTCCATCTGTGCTGGCCTGGAATACGACATAATCATAATGATCTTCGATATCCCATTTAGCCCAAAACTGTGCATATGCGGCACTTGTTTCATGTAGATCTATATCCTGCGTAAGCAACAATGTTTCGTGCGCATCAGGGGCATACAATCCATTTGGGCTATCCGTAATGGAAACAGGGCCTGATTTGTAATCTTCCTGAGTAGTACCCCATGGCTGTCCATCGCTGTCATCCCATTGGAGCATATCTCCATCGTTGGTAATGACTGTCTTGAAGTCAGCTCTTACTTTTGTGAGTGTATCCCTGAAGGTATAATCCCCTTGCTGGCAAATAATTTCGATTTGGATAGAAGATCCATATTCAATCTGATTGTCCACCGTAAATGTTAAGTTGCTTTCGTGTGGCTCAAATTTTTCCATATTGATATTGATCGGTGCAGGCAGGTTCGTGATACTCGGGCTCAATGCATTGAAAGAGATGGTAACCTCGCCATCAAGCAATCCATAACGGTTAAAACCAAGATTTAAAGGATTGACACCAGGTTGAATAAACTTAGGAGATTCATCTGTGATTTCAATCAACGAATTGACAAGCCTTGCAGCTATTAAATTCATTTGAAGCGTAGATTGACATAATGGAATAATCCGATCCTTTGGCGGATAGAATCCATCATCAGGATCTCCGACTTCCGGCGTCATCGAATAAATGCCGTGCTCACCGTACATCCAGTCATCAGAATCACCATTGGTGGTATAGCCTACCGTTTCAGATCCCTTGCCATATACGAAACGATTGAGCTGCGTCATGATGTCTGCATAGTTGCTGAAAATAACGGAGTCCTGCGTTGCCTGATCATTAAAGCCCCATGGATAGATCAGAAGATTGCCATAGGAATGATGATTTAAGGCAATCTTAAAGTCATGCGTGTTACACAAATATTCAATAGCCTTTACTTCCGGTTCTGAAAACTGGGAAGGACCACGGTAGGTATCACTTCCTTCAAAAGATGAAGAGCCTTCATCGTCAAAGCCCCATTCGTATCCATAGTTGCGATTGAGGTCAACGCCATCTATTTCCGGGTCAAATACACCATTGCCATCATTGTCCCGCATGTTCTTACGGTGATTGCGCTCAAATACATCATCTGCTGCATTATAGCCGGCCACATTGTAATTCATTCCATCCGGATTGACTACAGGCACAAAATATAATTCAGTGTGATCGAGGATTTGTTTGATGACAGGGTCATTGTCATAATTTTCAAGCAGGTACCACATGTAATAAACCATCTGGCTCACGCTGATAAGTTCACGCGCATGATGCAATCCCGTATAAAGAATCTGAGGCTCATCTTCATCCGTCTCCGGATGGTCAGAAATTTTAACAACGTAAATACTATTGTTCTGCCACGTTTTAAAATTACCGATAGGTTTTCTGACAGAGATCAGGCCCGGATATAAAAAAGCCATGATATCGAGTTGGTCAAGAAATTCAGGTGAAGACATAAACCCACCAACCTGGCCAAATTCAAAATTTTGAGGTACTGCCTCATCAAATGTATGATCCTGGCAATCCAGGAAATTTTCCCTGCTCTTAGTATTCTGGAGCTCTTTGCGATAGATGGACAGATCAGGTATGGTAACAGTGTACTTGATACCGAGTTGATCAAAACGTTTGAGTTGAAAATCCTGAACGTCTGTTGTAAAAGAAGACTTGTCAGTTGCAAATCCATGCGTCAGGTCCAAACCTGCCTTTGCCAGATCGCTTTTGGTCTGATGCTCATCGATCGGGAAGGTGACCCTTAGAAGAATTGTCTGTGCTTCAATGGTTTGTACCAGACAAAAGGATAGTAAGAGAACGATGATTCTGAACATGGACATAGGATCAATAAATCGATACGAAAAACGTGTGCAAAGTTAAAAATATACTCTTAGCTATAGGGTCCATTTTGATAGATCCGACACCTGCCAGCCGTAAAAGTACGGAATGAAATACATATTATGGTAATATTTAATGTGTTATTTCACTGCCCTGCAACAGATTGTAAATTTAGGGTTCAAAAAATAGGCTAAAATTTTGAGCCGGAGATTGGCTATTGTTTCACTTCAAGCATGTTAACGGTCGTTAACACCGCTCCAGGGCTATTGTAAAGGGCCGGTGAAGAGCAATTTTGGACGATCACATTTTTGGCCGTCAGGCTTCCGGTATTATAAATTCCGCTCCCCCTTTGAAGGTCAATGGTACCTCCATTTGCGAGCCCGTCACGGATGGTCAATCCATCCAGTAAAACGCCATCCACTCCCGTTTGGATCAAAATCACATGATAGAGATTGTCACTGGCGACCATACCCGCACCGATATCACCACTTAAGATTGTGGGGTAAGCACCAATCACCCGCTGGTTAACATCAGTTTCATTTCCCTGAAAACCCCCATAGACATTTACTCCAGGAGGAACAGAATAACCGGTACTTCTTGACACTTCTGAGAAAGGAGTGTAGGTACCATCGGCTATCCATATTGCAGAAATATCCGTGCAATGAGACGCTCGGTCTAATGCCTGCTCCAATGAACGATACGCATTTGTCCATGAAGAACCATCCTGCAATCCGGTTGCATTGATGTCTACATAGCAAATGCCCGAAGATGTACAAACGCTGTCATAGGTAAGGATCAGCTCGGCTGCTTTCAATGGGTCGCCATCATAACTCCATGCTGTACGTAAACCAGTGCCACGCATCACCAATACCAAATCATTCCCATTGGTCCAGGAAGCCTGATCGGTTATTTGCTGGATGAGATGTTTAATATCAGGTGAGTAATAGGCATTGTCATCAACACTCCAGGGCAGAGGCATCCATTGCACGACCTGGTTAGATCTCGGCCGCAAGGAAATATTGTATTTGGATGTTACGAATGACGAAGCATCTGTAGACAATTCAGATTGGAGTATCCATGAAGTTGCAGAAGAAGAAGTGTCTGCGGAAATCCATTTTAATCGTGCTGATGATATATAACTTCCTTTCGGTACGGTGATGTTTTTAAATCTCCAGCCAATTTTTTGTTGACCATCGAGTGTCGTCAATGACAATATTTCGCGGACAGGATTTACGGATCCATTATCCTGATGTTCTTCTGCATCATCGTAGGCACTGCTAATCTGTCGATCGAGGGCACCCGACCACTTAGTCACTGTTGATGTGATCCACCACTCTGAAAGTCCTGTCGTACTCCACTCTGCATAGTATCCATTGTCAAAGGGAACAATAGCTGTTGAATCAAGAGGGTAACCTATGACCTGAGAAGGAATGTCATTACTAAAATCACCATCCTCATTGGATCCGGTATAACGTAAAGCTGTGACATCAAATCCGTCTCTTGCCGGTGTACACTGTGCGCATCCCGTGGCGGCCACAAGGTTGGCGGCTTCATCTTTTGTAAAATAGCCGCGTAGTTTGATTGGCCCATTGAGTGGATTTGTACTGGTCAATACCCAGTTGCGCGACAAGAGATATACGCTATCAGAAAGATGAAAGGCGTTGTTTGATTTGAAAATCTTCAAGGTTACATTTCCAAGATCCTGGCCTGATGGATTTATACTAAACACTCTTTGTCCTCCCTGATCTATATGGATCCAGTCATTACCTGAAACCGGAATGGTCCATTGCATATTAGCACCGGTATAAAGAGGCTTTCGATCATATACATGGACCTGGTCAATGGCGAGGCCTTCCATTTCAAGACCAACATCACTCTGCAGGACCCATCGGAATTGGACAGTAGCATTGGTCACTGGAACAGCAATGCCGGTTGTCAACCAACTCAACCGATCGCCATTCCAGCTATTGGATGCGTGATTATACCAGTTTACACCACTTCCTTGTGTTCCGAGTTTGTTCCAGGTTGAACTTCCACCAACTCTGTATTCCACCCATGCATAATCATAGGCAACCTCAAGTTGATACATCATGCCAAAAGACAAATAAGGCTGAGCGAGGCCGTTTAGATCAAAACAAGGCGAATACAAATAAGAAATCTCATCTGCATGATAGGTTGCATCCAGGGAAGTGGTCCATACATTTTCGCCTTCTGCAGCGCGACCCATAATTTGTTTGCCGGGAATGCCGTGCATCCAGCTAGAGTTAATACCACCAGACACCCATCCTCCATCACCTTGTTCAAATCCTTCTGTGTAAGGATATGTGTCCACGAGTGGAGTATGCAGAATCTGAATGCGTGTAGTATCATTAAAATGAAAATCATCGTCGGCGCTAAAAGCCCAGACTTTCAATTGGTATGTACCCGGTGCAGAAAAATCTGCCTGAGGTGAAAGTGAAACAGGGATAGATGTATTCGCAGCTACAGTTCCGACAACCGTTGAGTATATGGGGCCTCCATTCAATTGATAATAAACTGTAGTACCATTTACAACCAATGCAGATGTATTAGTCACCTCTACCTGGATTGTTTCTATGCCGAGACCACAGGATATGAGTTCAGGATGTAGTATTTCACTGATTTTGATATCACGTTGTACGCGATACATCGATATATCATCAATCGTCTGGCCATCTTCACTGTTCAATTGACCGGCAGAGGCATATACACCATGCGTAAATTTTATCTGGAAGGAAGAACTGAAATCTTGTCCTGCATTATTGAGGGAAGTTGTAAGGTTGAGATCTGAAAGATATTGCCAGGTTCCGCGTGTGGAAACATCATTTGCAATGTAGGTTAGTAAGACAAAGGGGTCAGTATCTGTTCCCCTGATCCAGATAGCTTCTGTATTGGATACATCGGGAAAGATTTCATGATGCATGGCATAGAGGTTGAGCCTGATGTCATCATCCATGACCGAATATGTGGACATGTTGAGCGTTACAATAAGGTTTTCATTTTTTGATGCGCCAGTACGTATAGCATCAGCTGTCAGTGATCTTATACCACCGTGATTGAATGGCGCGCCTGCAAAAGTTCTCAATCTTGCATTTAACTGAAGTTGTGCATCCCATGCATCAAGTGTAGATATACCTGTGGCATTTGATATAAGCGTGGTGTCAGGACAGTTTTCAAAATTTTCTATCCATGGTAATGACAGAACAGGATTAGGTAGCTGCACAACTGCGCGGGAGGTCGTATCATTTTGATTTAGCGGATCTGAAGGATACGTGAGCCATACCTTCACATTGTATGTGCCTGGTGCGGACATGTTAGCCAGTTTTGAAAACGTAAAGTCTTGTCCCGTACCGGCATTTAATGTACCTGGAAATGCCTGTGTGAAAGGTGTGTTGTTGTTGACCGTATATGAAACTGAAAAGCCTGAAGCATCAACTGTTCCGCCATTCGTGATACGAACTGTGATGGGTTCCATTGCTGACAAGGCAGATGTGGTCAGCAATCTGCCTGATGACAAATTAACAAGCGAATCCATGCGAAGATCATGATTCCAGGAACAATTGTTTCCACCATTGGCTGTGACCTGGATAGCTCTTGCGCGAAGTCCTTTACTTCCAGATGGTAAGACGCCTGAGACTGTAACCCATATGACTGAATCATTAGGAAAATCTTTCAGCAGCAATGATGTACCAGATGTAGTATCTATAGTAGCAAGTATTTCATTTTTGATAGTATAGATTTGGTAATAATCAGCGCCGGAAATAGCATTCCAACTTAACTGGATATATCCGTTGCAAGGAGAGGAAGCGGTAAGATTTCCGGGAGGGGACATGATGATCGCATTCTGATCGGAGCTATCGATCATGCCATTGGAAGCAGTGACCCTGACTTTCAATTGGTCTGTAGGGACATCAGGTGGAAACCAATCCATATATCGTCGATCAGCAGGAAGATTGGTGGCAATCGAAGTCCAGGCTGCTCCTCCGTTCGTTTTGTAATCAACATTAAAAGTTGACGTACCTGTACCAAACGCATCCCATCGTATGTATTGCCGGTCGTTGGCAACACTTGCGTTGCCTGGTTTAAAAACTTCTCCGCCGATTGGTGATTGAACAGTAATGCCCGCGAGAGCTATGTCCCAGGAGAGCCATGCCTTTTGAGGTCCTATCGGAACATTGTAGCCTTTGACAACTACAGTATATATACCACTGGTTGGTGTTGCAATGGTGACTTGCTCATAGTTGTTGATATGATCAGCACCAGTCCCAGCTGCATT
>JAGOIB010000086.1 GCA_017995875.1 Saprospiraceae bacterium | reverse complement strand
GGATCCACTCACTGATCCATTAGAGATCATTGACTTCCTCGACAAGTTTAATTTCCCTGCAGGCTATGTGTATGATGTCTATGCTGACGATGCAGGAAAGACCTGGTTTGGTACAGATGGGAAAGGGTTGTATTATCTGGACCATGACCAACTTAAAGCACTATCATTTCATTCGGTGAGTTCTACTGCCGCAGAGGATGATTTGAAAACTATCTATAGTATCACCACAGACAATAATCAAAACATCTGGCTCTCCGGTTCGAAGGGAAATATATTGCACATCGATAAGGATGGCAACTTGCTACAGCAGATCGATGCGCCACAAGGATATATCAATAGTCTCATCACGTCCGGCAAAGGGGAAGTACTCATGATCAGGGAAGGTGCTATTCAAATCCGCAATCCAGGCGGTGAAATCTATTTCTACAACGAGTCCTCCGGATTGGATGCCTTTACCCCTACCATCAATGCCACTGCCAGGGATAGGAATGGTTCAGTATGGATAGCAGATGCAGACCGCATCCTGCATTACATTCCTTTCCAGGAAAATACGCACAGGTTTGTACAAATGCACCTTGAAGCGGAATCACCCGGATTTCTTGCAGCGACCGAAGTGGTCAGGCTCGGTCCGGACAGCAATTTTCTGGATGTTCGGTTTACAGGACTATGGTATGAAGACCCTTCGAATGTCAGATACCGTTATATGCTCGAAGGTCATGACCAGGATTGGATCTATACCAGGGAAGGAAGGGCAGTCTATTCAAGATTGTCGCCGGGGACATATACATTTATCGTAGCCGGATCGTACACGGATGATTTTTCCAATGTATCCGCATTCCAGAAGACGATTGTAGTATTGCCACCCTTTTACCTTAGATGGTGGTTTATTTTTGGGATTTCCTTATTGGTCGGGTTTTTGATTTTCTCCTACATTGTTGCCAGGATCAAAAGAATAAAAAAACTGCATGCACTGGAAAAAGAGAAAACCATGCTGCGTCTACATGCTATCCAGGCACAGGTCAATCCACACTTTCTCTTCAATAGTTTCAACACACTCTCAAGCATAATTGAAGAAGATCAGGAAGCAGCGGTCAATTATGTGGATCAGTTCTCCGGATTTTTCAGGGGTGTACTGATGCATCGTGAAGCAGAATTGATACGGATCGAAGAAGAAATAGAGATTGTCCGGAATTATACCTACATCCTCAAGAAAAGGTATGGGCAAAATCTAAAGATCATCGAAGACATTAAAAGCAACACTGGCTGGATAGCTCCTTTAAGTATTCAATTACTGGTGGAAAATGCTATCAAACACAATGTTGTTTCTTCTGAAAAACCCTTGACCATTTTCATTACGATCGATGATCAATGGGTGACGATTACCAATTCGCTGCAACCTAAAATGCATGATTCAACAGAATCCACTGGTTTTGGGTTATCCAGTCTGGTCACCCGATATCAGTACCTCAGTAAAGTGAAAATTGAAATCCGGAAGGAACAAAATACCTTTACGGTCAAAATACCCATCATCACGGAATTACCACTATGAAAATACTGATTGTAGAAGATGAAAAACCAGCGGCCACCCGCCTCATCAATATGCTTCAAAAGGTGGAACCTGATGCAACGGTGATCGGCATGACGGATGGCATAGAATCAACACTAAACTTCCTGGATCAAGGCCTGCTTCCTGATTTGATATTTATGGATATCCATCTCGCGGATGGCTCAGCCTTTGAAATATTCCGCCACCATCCCTTGAAAGGTATTGGAATCATATTCGCCACAGCCTATGATCAGTATGCTGTCGAAGCATTTAAAGTCAATGCATTGTACTATCTCCTCAAACCGATCAAGCAGGAAGAATTGGAAAGTGCACTGACCAGGTTTAAAGAATCAAGGGAAAGAGAAAGACAACCGGATTACAAAGAGATCGTCAACAAGTTGTTGTCCAAGCAACCTTCCGATAAACGATTTTTGATCCGCATGGGCCAAAGTCTTAGACTCGTCCATCAGCAGGATGTAGCTTATTTCTATACATCGGATAAGATCACCTTTATGATGACTCGTGAGGGCCGGAAATACCCCCTGGATTACACGCTTGAAAACCTTGAGGAGATGATAGATCCGGCCAGGTTTTTCCGTATCAACCGTCAGTATATCCTGCATATGGATGCAATACAGCAAATGCATGCCCATTCAAAGGCCAGGGTCAAAATTGAACTCTCTCCACCATCCCATGAAGAGGTCATCGTCAGCACAGAAAAATCCCCTCATTTCAAAAAATGGCTCGAGGGGGAGTTATAGCAGATATCATCAGGTTGGTATACTCCCGTTTCAGGTTGCCTCCGTTCCCATTGGGTATATTATTTGGGTAGCTATTGATTCTGACGTTTAGTTTTAGGTATTCGAGCGTTTTTTAATGACATGTTTAAAGCTGGTTTATTTAGTATGAATAGATTTCTCCTCTTTTTTAGCAGCTTATCCCTGATGATGACATGGTCATCATGTGTTTCCAATGTTGAGGAAGAGTTGTATCCACCTGATGTTTGTGATACGGTCAATGTAACGTATAGTTTGACAGTGGAACCCATCATCGCACAAAACTGCTATGCATGCCATAATGCAACAGATCCTTCCAGTGGCATACCTCTTGAAGGATACGCTAATCTGAAAGCCAAGGTAGATGATGAACGATTGATAGGGGCGATACGACACCAATCTGGTTTTTCGGCTATGCCACAGGATGCACCTGCTTTATCTGAATGTAATATTTTGAAAATAGAGAAATGGGTAGCTGAAGGGGCCCAGGATAATTGACATGATGATGAAGAGCTTTTATGTAATGGCTGTCATGATGGTGTTTCTACTTCATCCGCTGGTGGGTCAGAAATATTATTCGAAAGCAGGCAGGATACAATTTGTATCAGAGGCTCCGATGGAAAAAATAGAAGCCACCAACAACAGTGCATTAATTGTGCTGGACGGAGCAACAGGTCGAATGGACCTGTCAGTGTTGATCAAAGGGTTTCAATTTGAGAAAGCGCTGATGCAGGACCATTTTAATGAAAACTACATGGAAAGCCACCTTTATCCAAAAGGCTTGTTTAGTGGCACCATCCTCAATATGAAGGAAATCAACTTCGGCAAAGATGGTAACTACACAGCCCGGGTGCAGGGAGAACTAACTTTACATGGGGTAACAAAAGCGATGACTACCTCCGGCCAGATAAGTGTGAAAGCAGGAAAAATATATGCAACGTCAACATTTGATTTGACCATTGCCGATTTTAAAGTCGAGATACCAAAAGTGGTAAAGGATAATGTTTCAAAGACAGTACATGTAACGGTCAGTGCAGAACTGCTATTGATGAAATAATATGAATACACTGAAAAGAATTTACTGTTTTGGCTTTGTTATGATAATGGCTGCCGTTTTTGAGCAAGTGATTGCTCAGGAAGAGCAAAATTTGCTTTCATTACTTGGAAGAGAGGAGACTACCGAGTATGCGGCAGCCAGTTTTAAAGCTAATCGGGTGATCAATCTCCATTCACTCGAAAGCACTTCAGCAGGCATTCTGGATATTAAAATTTCCCACCGTTTTGGATTTATCAATGGGGGTATTTACGAACTTTTCGGTCTCGACCAGGCCTCCATTCGCATTGGTGCCGATTATGGCATCACCGACAGGCTAACCATTGGGTTCGGTCGCAGCAGTTATCAAAAGACCTACGACGGTTTTATTAAATACAAACTCCTGCGCCAGAGTACAGGATTAAAAAATATGCCGGTAACAGTTGCCCTCCTCGGAACTATGGCCATCACAACCCTCAAATGGGAGGATCCCAATCGTGACAACCTGTTTAGCTCAAGGTTGTATTATACGACCCAACTCATTATTGGACGCAAATTCAGTAATGCCATTAGTTTGCAACTCTCTCCCTCCCTCGTGCACCGAAATCTCGTAGCTACCTATGAGGAAAAGAATAATGTATTTGCCCTCGGGTTTGCAGGCCGTGTGAAACTCAATAAACGTCTTTCCATCAATGGAGAATACATCTATGTTTTTCCTAATCAATTGGCAGATGGTTTCCGGAATTCGCTTTCGATCGGATTTGATATCGAAACCGGAGGGCACGTGTTCCAGCTTCATTTCACCAATAGTACGTCGATGATCGAAAAGGGATTTATTACAGAAACCGTTGGAAAATGGGCTGACGGTGGTGTCCATTTTGGATTCAATATTTCGAGAGTCTTTACCATCAAGCAACCCAAAGAATAAGTATTTCCGGTTTTACCACACCTTGTGCCACAGTGTTTCCGTTATGGGGACCTGTGGTATATTTTAAATCCATTCCAAAAATCTTAGTAATTTGAAACCTGCATTTTGGGCAGATACGGATGGGATGTCTGTTACATTTTGCCCGGTGATTTTTTAAAGACCAATAATTATGAACAGAATAAGCTTTCTCCTCTTTTTTCTTCTGATGACCGGCATGATTGCTTTCGGGCAGGTCAAGGAGGAAACCCGTGTTATGGTGGCAGGTGCCCAACCCTGTCTGACAACCATCATCCAGGGGGCAGAACCAGGTTTTGTTGAACAGGAGTGGAAGGATTATATGACCTCCTATGGTAAAGTCACTAAGGTGAAAGGCTCTAAGGAATCAGTCGTCGCAGGAATTCATATCGTCAATGTTGGGTCCGGTGACTTGCTCAATGCCTACAGCCTGGCAGAGGAAGCAGTGGGAGGCACAAAGTTTATTGTCTGGGTTGAAATCGGTCCTAATTATTTGAAATCAACCGACACTGCTTACACAACGGCAGTGAAGTTTATTGAGAATTTTGCACACAAAGTGCAGACAGATCTCGTTGCCATTGATTTGGAAAACCAGCAGAAAAAACTCACCCAGTTTGAAAGCAACCTGGCTAAACTGGAAAAACAAAATGAAAGCCTGCAAAAAACAATCGTAGACGCCAAGGCTAAAATTGAACAAGCAGAATCAACGGATATCCCTGTCAATGTTTCTACTCAGGAATCAGCCAAGGCGGATGTAGATGCTCAGAAGGCCGTAGTGGATGCGGCAAAAGAAAATCCCGACGAATTGAAAGTGCAGCAAAAACAACTGTCCAAGCTGGAAAGTAATCTAACGAAATTGCAGCGGGAAAATGAAAGCCTTCATAAACTTGTCACAGACTCTAACGCTAAAATTAAAAAGGCGGAAATGGACATCAAGACTAACCTTGAAGAGCAGCAAAAGACAAAGACAGATATTGCCAATCAGAAAATCGTTGTTGACGCAGTCCAGAAGAAACTGGACAAAATGAAAAGCCAGAAGCCTAAGTAGGAGTTCATATTGTTGTTTTCATATATATATCCCTATCTCCTTTGTTAAAGAAGGTGACAATTGTTTTGACCTTTATTTGGCTGCTAATAAGGGGTGAACAGTTCCATTTTCTCTTTTTTCATGGTAATTGCGGGTTTCCTGAAGGTGGGGCATATAGATAAAAACCCTGATTTTTTAGCAAATGAGTATAAAAGCTCTGAAGTGTTAGAAAATGGCTCAATATTTAGGGACCAATAAGAGTTAAACCGTCAACTATTAGGATTTCGGGTTCTCCCCATCTTTTTGGTAATAATTTTTCTCACCACCCAAACGGACTAATAAAGGACACGTCTTCTCCGGAAGGCTTATCCGGTATTTAACAGAAGGTTTTCGAGAATACATTTTCTTAATCAAAAATATTCACGCTATCATGATTAGAATTGCAACAACACTATTGGTGTTTTTAAGCATCAACCTGGCCATGGGGCAAAAGGCTGTTTCCGCCGAAATGACCAGGCTCTTTAATCAAGGGAAACAATTTCAGGAAGTATCATTGGTCAAATTCAAGACGGATGATGTACAGAATCGCTCTCAACAACTAGAGGGACTAAAGAAAGGATCTATACTTGAACTGGATCCTGCAGCTATAGAGAATTTGCTCAACGGAGATAATGACTTCATTCAAATGAAGTTGCCGGTGGCGGATCGTCAGAATCTGACATTAAACCTGGTTCGCCACCAGATTTTTACGGAGGATTTCAATGTATTTACAAGCAGTGAGCCGGGCATTCCGGCCAATTACACACCTGGTATTTACTATAAAGGTGTGATTGAAGGTGATCCGACTTCTGTTGTTGCTTTATCAGTTTTCAGCAATGAAGTGATGGGGCTCATCACAACCGATCATGGCAATCTGGTCCTGGGTCGTATCGAAAATGACAGGGATAACCTGCACATATTATATAATGACAATGATCTGGAAAGACCATCAGGCTTTACGTGCGGTACGACTGATGAGGGTGCTCTCTACACACCAGATGAATTGAAATCTCATCCGGATGGTCGTGATGCAGGAGATTGTGTACGCGTGTATATTGAAATAGATGATGATATCGTCACCCAAAAGGGAGGTGGCACACCTGCTACAAACTATATCACAGGTTTGTTCAATCAGGCGATTGTGCTGTACAGCAATGAGACCGTCAATATGATGATCAGTGAGATCTATGCATGGACAACCAACAGTCCTTATTCAGGAAGTACGTCCAGTGCAATGCTCTCTTCTTTCCAGGCTAATACGGGTGAATTTAATGGCAACGTTGGCCATCTGGTATCCTACCAGGCCAGCGGTGGTATCGCAGTATTGGACAATTTATGTTCATCTAACCCGGATTGGAGAAAATGTTTTAGTAGTATAAGCTCCTCATACTCCAATGTCCCAACCTACAGTTGGTCAGTCATGGTGATCACGCATGAGATGGGGCATGTGGTTGGTTCGAAACATACACATGCATGTGCCTGGAATGGCAACAATACAGCTATTGATGGTTGTGCAGGAGCAGTTGAGGGATCATGTCCATTGCCTGGTATTCCTGCAGGGGGAGGAACGATAATGAGTTATTGCCATATCACCAATGTGGGTATTAATTTCAGTCTTGGCTTCGGACCGCAGCCCGGCAACGTGATCCGGAACAGAGTTAATGCTTCGGGTAACTGTCTTACTGCTTGTGGGGCCCCACCACCACCTCCTCCACCGGCCTATTGCGAATCCAATGGTACCAATAGTTCATATGAGTGGATCAACAAAGTGGTGTTAGGTTCTATCAACAACACCAGTGGAAATAATGGGGGCTATGGAAATTATGTTAGTCTTTCAACTACGCTTACAGCAGGAGCAGCCTATTCCATAAACCTTACACCTGGATTTGGTGGTGCAGCATTTGCAGAATACTGGCGCGTATGGATTGATTACAATGGTGATCTGGATTGGAATGATAGTGGTGAACAGGTTGGACAAGGATCAGGAACAGCAGCTATCAATGTAGCATTTACTGTTCCTGCCGGAACACCAGCTGGTTCAAAACGAATGCGCGTATCCATGCAATACAATGCATATCCGCCGGTATGTGGATCATTTACCTATGGTGAAGTAGAAGATTATACAGTGGTTGTTGGCGGAGGCGGTGGCGGAGGTGCTACCTGCAGTGACGGAATACAAAATCAAGGTGAGACAGGGGTAGATTGCGGTGGGCCATGTGCTGCCTGTCCTACGTGTAATGATGGAATACAGAATCAAGGTGAAACCGGAATAGATTGTGGTGGGCCATGTGTTGCCTGTCCACCTCCACCACCAGGTGGTGAAACGATTATACTTGCATCGTATTTCGAAACCAGCTGGGATAGCTGGGTTGATGGAGGCATTGATGCGACCAGGGTCAATAGTTCATATTCATACGAAGGATCTTATTCCATTCAGATAAGGGACAATTCAGGTGCCCAGTCATCAATGACATCACCTGCATTAAACCTTTCAAATGCGACTGGTGCCGAGATTCAGTTTTATTTCAAAGCAATAGGTGTTGAGGTAGGAGAAGATTTCTGGATTCAATACAAAGTAGGTTCCGGTGCTTATGTAACCATCGGACAGTTGATCCGGGGAACACATTTCAACAATAATCAATTCTATGTGGTTACGCTTGCGGTTCCAAACTTTGTGCCGAACAGTGCCTGCAGGTTCCGCTTGCAAAGCGATGCCAGTGATGATTCAGATCAGGTTTACATCGACCAGGTCACTGTGACCAAAATAGGTGGATCAGGTTTGATAGAACCCGGAATTAAAATCAGAGAGGTTCTGGAGCTGCCTAAAGAACAAACGTCTGATGTCGGACTTGATGCAGGACAGCCATTGATGGTGTATCCTAATCCGGTCAGCGAGGTATTGAATATCTCCTTCAATGGCGATATCCAATCCGTTCGGGTCATGTCCCTTGATGGCAAACAAATCGAGGTGGGTGATCAAGCTGCTTCAGATAAACAAATCTATACACAAGCACTTTCACCAGGGATGTACTTCCTCTGGATTCAATCCGGGGGTGAATGGTACCAGGTGAAGTTTACAAAGATGTAAAGAACAATTTTTTTCAGGGGTGAGAAAAAAGGGCGGCATCA
>JAGOIB010000085.1 GCA_017995875.1 Saprospiraceae bacterium | reverse complement strand
GTTGCGGAAGCTTGTGCAGGTGCATATCGTCGCGCACCTGAATCTGAGCTTGGTGGACTTGCCCCTGAATAATCTGTAACTGAAACTTTCATCAGTACAGATCCATTGGCTTCCTGCATTCGAAGCAACCAATCCAACTCCCACTTAACTTCATCGAGCAAATCAGGAATTCCATTTCCCGATTCAGGGATATTGTAATCATCCGTCCAGATGTCCGGCCGTTCAATATAAGCCAGGCATAAATCATGAATAGGTTCGTATGCAAAATTGACATACTTGTTATAGTCTCCTGCATCAAACCATCCGCCCTGCAATTGCCGGGAGGTTGAGGGAATTGGATTGGTCACTAGCCTGCAATCAAGATCCTGTTGTGGGCCGAGATGACTAGCTCCATCCGACCACTCGTATGCATATGCTGTCGTTTTGGCAAATCCGGAACGTTGATAAAAAAACATCCGCACAGCCTGCTTTAATAAATTTGCGTAAACATCCTCCCGGATATCAAAAATGAAGGATCGTTTATTGGTTGTTGGATCATACACGTAATAAGAACCCGGTGTGATGAAACTTGAAAAATCAAACCACCAGATTTTATCTCCGCTCTGAGGATAACTGGTACCACTGTGCCATAATGAAGCAGGCCCTGAAAAGACAATACTGTTGTCAGAGGCTCTACATAGTTTAAGTGTCGCTCCGGGTGTATAGAAATCCCCGGCGTTGAAATCAAATCCCGATGTTGGATTATTGATAACACATATTTTCTCTACATCCGGTGGGTACCCGAATTGGTCAATCTTGAGATGTTCGGTGATGGTGCCCGGTTGAGCGAAACAAAAGCTAGACAGGATACAACAGGCAAAGAAAATGGCAGGTCTCATACTCAATGTAATGATTATAAAAAAAAGTCCATTGATGGGTGAGATAGCTTAAAGATACTAAAAAATGTGAATTGTGAGTTGTGAGTTGTGAGCATTGATCTTCATGGCCGTCTAAGACGGCTTTCATTGATATTTGAATAGAAAAAAGTAATCATCCAGGAAGACAATTCACAACTCACAACTCACAAAAGCCCCGCCACCTTAAAATGTTACACATTTTAAGACTTGCGCACATTCTTTGTGATATTATGAATGACCACTTTCGGATCTTTCATCTCTTGGGATAGTTCGAGGATGGATTTGTGATCAAGCATTTCGAGCAATTGGGACCTGATCTTCTTATACTGGGCGTGCATGGGGCATGGATTTATTTCTGAACATTCCTTAAGACCCAGAATACAACCTGTGATAATCTTATCCTCTTCCAGTAAAGTCAAAACATGAAATACAGATTTCTTTTTGGCTTGTTCACTCAGATAAAAACCGCCTGTTGGGCCGGTGATTGAACTGACAAGGTTCGTACCCTTCGTAAGCTTTTGTAATATTTTAGCTGTAAATGACTTTGGAGAATCAATCGCCTTTGACAATTCCTCAATACCTATTTTATGATCCGCTGAACTTTTCTGGGCCAGGTAAATGATGGCCCGTAAAGCATATTCGGTCGACTTAGAAAACATAACGTCTCATTTGTGGGCAAAATAATTGAAAATTTCGCAGCGTTTAGGTTTACTTTTTATTGCAGTGGGAAAGAACCTGTGCCGGGAATTCCTCATGGACGGCATTGATTAAGTGAATGCGTTTTTATGTTCCTTCTTTTTAAAAATATTTTGAAATATCGATATTAAGGATATATTTGTCCTTAATTGGTCGTTCACGTTCAAAATATGATCTTATGTATCGTTTCAATTTTACTCAACTTCTCTTAATGTTCCTGCTGGCGTCGTCACTGATCCTGGTCCCTTCCTGCACCGAGGAGAGTGATCCAATCCAGACAGAAACAGGCCTCGTTAAAGACTACGATGCCACTGTCCCCCTTGAATGGAATAAACTTTTCCTGGAAATCGACAGGTATTCTCCCGGTTACAGGCCTCCCGCTGCCGCAAGGATGCTAGCGTACACAGGTCTTGCAGTTTACGAAGCTGCAGTACCGGGAATGCCTGAATATAACTCGCTCCAATATGAATTTCCCGGCCTTGAACTACCGGCAATCATTTCCGGAAGGACTTATCATTGGCCAACAGCGATAAGCACAGCATATGCATCGATGTTCAAACATTTCTATCCCCATATCAGTGCAGACGATGCCTATAAGATCTCGACGCTTGAAAGCAAATTCCTCGATGAATTCAGCGCAGAAGTTGCCCCCGATGTCATCGAAAGATCGAGACAATTTGGTTTCGAAGTCGCAGAGGCCGTTTACGCATACAGTGAGACTGACACCTATGGCCACAATGCATATGAGAATCCGCAGCCTGCTTCTTATCAGCCTCCGGTCACCGGGCCGAATGGTGAAAAATTGTGGCAACCAACATTTCCTGATTACGGCCAGGCTCTTTTCCCGTATTGGGGAAAAGTTCGTCCATTTGCGATGTCTCCATCAGATCTCATCGCCAGACCACCGTTAGCCTACAGCGAGGATCCCAATTCCCAATTTTTTCAGCAGGCCAATGAAATCAGAATTATGGTTGATCTGGCTTCCTACTCTTCTCAATGGGTTGCGGAATTCTGGAGCGATGATTTTTTTGAAGTGACTTTCGAACCGGCTGGAAGACAAATTGCCATCGCCAATATCCTCGTAGAACAAGATAACATCTCACTTGATCGGGCCGTCGAACTATATGCCAAAATGGGTATGGCGCTATGTGATGCAGGAATTGCAGTATGGAATTCTAAGTATATCTATAATGTACGCCGTCCGATAGAATATATCCGTGAAGTGATGGAGCCAGGCTGGACAACAATACTCAACAATCCAACTACAGGAGTAAAGAGTGTCACGCCCCCATTCCCTGCATATCCCTCAGGCCACTCAGGATTTGGTTCTTCCGGAAGTGCCATCATGGCTGATATATTTGGCAATACACATCCATATACAGACAACTGTCATCAAAACCGTACAGAGTTTAACGGCTCTCCAAGATCCTATAACACTATCCTGGAAGCAGGCCTTGAAAATGCCTATAGCCGGTTGCCTCTTGGTGTACATTTCCGTATGGATTGTGATGAAGGTGTCCGTTTAGGATACCTTGCTGCCACCCGTGTCAATGCATTGCCATGGTACAAATAAAATGAGATTTGGTTTTTTGATTTAACCCTTCGTATGATGTTGTATAAAGGAGGAGTGGAATTGCATTCCTCCTTTCATCACCCTGAATTCCCCGCATGACTCCAACCTGAACCTGTTGAAAAAGCATGAATAGAAATCATGAAAAAGGTGTACCTATTGATGCAAGTTTCAAAGCGTTAAAAAGGCATACGCCGATTCGTTCATTCTGTACTTCACGTTAAAATTAATCTTTCAAATGGAGACTCCTGCTGGCAATAATGGCAAGGGCACCAATGTGCCACCCCCAAAGAATATCGCTTACATCATGAACACCAAAAACTGGTGGGGCCCGCTAACGTTTATTCTAATCATCAGTGTCATCGGTGTCGGTATGATAGGATACCAGACCTATAATGATGCACCGCCCATGGCAGATTTTATCTCTGCCAATGGTAACAAGGTGATGACGAAAAAATCTATCGAACAGGGCCAGATCGTGTTTCATAAATACGCCCTCATGGAATACGGTAGTTTTTTTGGAGATGGCGCACAGCGCGGCCCCGACTTTACAGCAGAAGCGTTGCATAAGGTTTCACTCTTTATGAAAGATTACTATACCCGGAAATTCACTGAAGAGAAAGGCGTTACAGCCGATGTCATGCAAACCAAAATCATTGCTGAGCAGGTACGGGAAGAGTTGAAAATCAATCAATATGATAAAAATACGAATACCGTCACCCTGTCTGATGCCCAGGTCTATGCTTTAGGGCAATTGAATAAATACTATACTGATCTCTATATTGACCAAAACACAGACGATAAATTTCCACCGGTAAATTATATTTCCGACCGGAAGGAAGTTTCAAATCTCTGTTCGTTTTTCTATTGGGGTGCATGGGTATGTGTCTCCGAAAGACCGGGAAGCAAATACAGTTATACCCATAACTGGCCTTTCGACCCAATAGCCGGCAATACACCAACATCTCCTGTTATACTCTGGAGTGTGCTTGGGTTACTCGGCTTCGTTCTTGCGTGTGGTCTGGTACTATACTACATTGGCCAGTACAATCAACTACCAAACAAATTTTTCAAACCACCTGTACGGGATTTATTTACCCTGGAGAAAGTGAAAAATTACCATCCTTCCAAAACACAACGGGCCACATTTAAATTCTTCATTGTGGCCATCCTTCTATTTTTCCTTCAAGTATCCAGTGGTATTATTACGATCAATGACTTTCTTAATTTCTTGGGATATGTTGGCATTCATATTACAGGTTCAGTACCGGTAACCATTTCCCGCAGCTGGCACCTAATGTTAGCCTTGTATTGGATTTCAACATGTTGGATTGCGTCGTCCATTTTCATCCTGCCTATTTTATCAAAAAAAGAAATCCCTGGCCAATTAAAACTCATTAATACGCTCTTCGTACTACTCTTTATACTGGTCGGGGGATCATTGGTTGGAATGGTGATGGGACCATTGGGAATGTTGGGTGATTGGTCTAATTTTCTGGGCCATCAGGGATGGGAATTTGTTGATTTCGGAAAAGCATATCAAATTCTATTGATGGGGATTTTTATTCTATGGGGTATAATTGTCTACCGGGGCATCAAACCTGCTTTTGTAAAACACGAGCCATGGAACCTTCCAAACTGGATCATGTATTCCGTCATAGGAATTCCTCTATTGTTTCTATCGGGATTTGTAGCTCAACCGGAAACCAATTTTGTGATTGCAGATTTCTGGAGATGGATGGTGATTCACATGTGGGTCGAGGCCTTCTTTGAAGTTTTCATCACAGTTATAGTCAGCTACCTTATGGTGTTGATGGGGCTGGTGAGCCGGCAAGCCGCTATCCGGGTTGTCTATTTTGCCACCATCCTGTTTTTAGGTACAGGGCTGTTGGGTATATCCCACAATTTTTATTGGAATGCAAAACCAGTAGCGACGATGGCCCTTGGAAGCATTTTTTCAACATTACAATTTGTGCCGCTCATCCTGTTGACAGTGGAAGCATGGCGATTTAAAAACATGCCTAAACTTGCTGTGGGTAATGTAGCTTATAAAAATCTTGGTGAATTTGGTTTTACAGAAGTATTCCTCTTCCTGATAGCGGTCAATTTCTGGAATTTCTTTGGCGCCGGTGTATTGGGTATCATCATCAATCTACCGATCATGAATTATTTTGAGCATGGTACCTATCTCACCATCAATCATGCACATGCAGCACTCATGGGTGTCTATGGAAATATTTCGCTGGCAGCATTTCTTTTTGCATCAAAATTGCTAATCAAGCCTGGACGCTGGAATCAGCGGATCATAAGATTCTCCTTTTGGTCCATCAATTCTGGGCTGATGCTCATGGTCTTACTGGATTTGTTTCCAGCAGGAGCTATCCAGTTTAAATCTGTAGTAGAGCAAGGCCTGTGGTATGGACGGTCCGCGGAATTTATTGAAGAAGGTGTTTTTAAATCATTTACATGGTTAAGGGGTATTGGGGCTAGTGTCTTTTATTTTGGAGGTGTTCTTCCATTAGCGTGGTTTGTTATCACCAGGATTCGCTCCGTAAAGAGTTGGAGTTCTGTAGAATCGAATATAATTGACGTAGAGCCTGAAATGGAACCATTAGAACATGAAGTTGCCTAGCCGTAGAAGAAAAAAATATTGTTGGCGATAAAGATCCAAAGTGGTGTGATTTCAATTGTTGCCCCGGTGTAAAAAGCCGGGGTATTTTTATGCCTTATTAAAGTGAAAAATGAAAAATGAAGAGTGAAAAGTGAAAAGTAATTATGAAAAGGATTTACGTATTTTGAATCAAATTGTGCCTTTATTTCGTTTATACCCATATGATTAAATCCATCTCATTCTTTCTGTTTATTTTTTCAGGGACATTGGCTGTGGCCCAAAACGTAATGATTAGCAATCAGGGCTCGCCTAATGAGCCCAGCATCATGATGGACCCATTGCATCCAAATGTCATCATAGGGGCGGCCAATATCAATAAATACTACATAAGCCTTGATACCGGGAGGACATGGACGAACCACTCCCTGCAATCCAGCCATGGCGTATGGGGTGATCCAACCATTGCCGTTGATATCAACAGTGACTTTTACTTTTTTCATCTTTCCAATCCGCCTTCAGGCAATTGGATTGACAGGATTGTATGTCAGAAGACAACAGACAATGGTGAAACCTGGAATGACGGATCATTTACAGGCCTCAATGGTACCAAGGCTCAGGACAAGCAATGGTGTGCTATCGATCGTACGGACAATACGATCTATCTGAGTTGGACACAATTTGATGACTATGGAAGCTCAGCACCAACGGATAGCAGTATTATTTACTTTTCAAAATCTGTGGATGGAGGTGAAACCTGGTCCACTCCATTACGACTGAATAAATATGCCGGTGACTGTATCGATAGTGACAAAACAGTGGAAGGTGCTGTGCCTGCTGTTGGCCCGAATGGTGAAGTATATGTTGCCTGGGCCGGCCCGAATGGAATCGTATTCAATAAGTCACTCGATAAAGGGGTCACATGGCTTCCGAAGGAAACACCTGTAGATCCAATGCCTACCGGATGGGATTATGAAATACCGGGTATCAATAGGGCAAACGGCCTGCCTGTTACCGCATGCGATTTAAGTAATGGTCCTCACCGAGGTACTTTATATATCAATTGGTCTGACCAGCGCAATGGCGGCAATGATACAGACATATGGCTTACAAAATCAACAGATGGTGGTCAAAACTGGTCCGGGCCGATACGTGTCAATGATGATGGGCCTGGCAAACAACAATTTTTTACATGGATGGCCATTGACCAGGCCACCGGTTATCTATACTTTGTTTTTTATGACCGTCGATTCCATTCAGGAGATTCAACAGATGTATTCCTCGCATTATCTACCGATGGCGGAAATACCTTTATCAATCGCAAAATCAGTGAAACACCTTTTCTCCCAAACAGTGGTATATTCTTTGGTGACTATACCAATATCACCGTCAACAATGGAATCGTGCGTCCCATCTGGGCGAGATTAAATGAAGGACAGATGAGTATCTGGACACACTTGACAAATCAACAGGAAATCCTGACGTCAACAGAGGCTACGGCCAGCGCCATAAAAGAACTTAGTTTCGAAAATTATCCCAATCCGGCACAGGACGTCGTCTATGTTTCATACAATCTTCGCAGAAAATCTACGATCAACCTGATGTTGATTAATTCAAAAGGCAATGTTGTCCGAAAGATCATTTCGAATGAGAAAAGAGGCTATGGTAAGTATGTCGAAAAAATTGAACTAAATAAACTGAATACGCCATCGGGTGTGTACCTGTTACAGCTTGAAGTGGATAAACAGATTGTAACAGTGAAGCAAGTGATCGTAAGAACGTGAGAACGTGAGAGCGTGAGAACGTGAGAGCGTAAGAGCGTGAGAACGTAAGAGCGTAAGAGCGTAAGAGCGTAAGAGGAGTGTGAGGGTGCATGGGTGTGTTTAGTGAGGAAATGTGGAATTTTTAATGCTGGTAGATACTTTTACTATTTCAGTTATTTCGCTCATTAACCATGCGAGCAGTTCCTTATCTCCATATGGTAGTTGATCAAATATTTCAAGCCAAAATTGAGATTCATCTGCTTCTTCGACCACGATGCAAATTTTAGAAAATCTTTCGTTTTTGGATCTTCCCCGACAAAAAGCTCTATGGTTTGCCCCAACTGAAGTGGCTGCCTTGCATAACTGGAAATTCATCACCCGGGTAGCCGAATTGAATGGAACGGTTTCTATAAACTTAATCACTCCAATTGCAAAAGCTTTGGTTTTTTCCCGGAACATTGCATTGAATTCTTCATTTGTCATATTCAGATAGATTGATTTAGGAATTAATGTCAACCTATAGTGTATTGAAGTCAATGAAATATTACCCCTTCAGAGCATTATTTTATCCCTTTTTTAAAAATATTCCAATTGGCTCTAAATTTTACGTTCTTACGCTCTTACGTTCTCACGCTCTCACACCTCTCACGTTCTTTTGGTCGCCGAAGCCTTTGCATGGAAATAGATTCCATTCAAAGTGCGAAGGAGACTCACGCTCTCAGACCTCTCACACCTCTCATTGTTCTACACTATTCCAGTGTTTAAGACAAGGACAATATTCCTTCAATTCGCAATCCGGAGCATATCCTGTGCAAAAATCAAAATGCAAAGTTCCCCCTGGAAAATAACAGACATCCTTATCTAAAAGACCTATAAGTAAGGTGTAGGCTCTTTGAACAGGCAGATTCTGAGGAATATCCGCGGCAATATGCCAGGAGGCCAACATTTCATTGAATGCCTCGATGATCCCTTCTATTTCATCTAA
>JAGOIB010000084.1 GCA_017995875.1 Saprospiraceae bacterium | reverse complement strand
CCACGTGGGATGATCAGATAATCGCCATATTCAAAAGGGATATTGCCAAGGAATGTGCGCAAGGTGCCTGATCCGCGGTGGACAAAGATCATTTCATCAGCATCCGCATTTTTGTAAAAATAGGAGGTGAGTGATTTGGTCGGTGCCGCGAGGCCAATATGGATGTCCTTGTTGACCAGCAATGGATGACGTGCATCAAGCCAGTCTTCCTTCTTCGGTATTTCAAAACCCTTGAGTAACCTGGCCGTCATGTTGTGCTCGACGGCAATTTTAGGCATGACATTTATGGGTTCGCCGATGCGCCTGACCTGCGTAGGACGGTGGATTTCGTAGAGGAGGGATGACATCCCATCAAATCCTATGGTGCCGAAAAGTTGCTCGTAATGGAGGCCTCCACCCGGCTTTTCGAAGATGGTGTGCCGCTTAGGGGGGATGGTTCCGAGCCTATGATAAATGGGCATGTTTTTTTCTTCAAAAGTACGGTTTTGGGAGGAGAGGTGGGTAGCACAGGGAAGAGATATAACTCCCGGTTGTCAAATTTATCCTACCTGTTATTTAACCAGGGCACCCTGATGTCATTTCCTTTCAGAGATAGTTGTAATCGGTTGTACTTTAGTTATGTGAGAGAACACATCATTCTTTTTATTACAGGCATACTCCTTGTAGCTCCTACAAGCTATGTAGGAGCACAATGGACCACTCACTTTGATGATATCTGTGCCTTAGACCAGTGGCTTGATATACAGGTGACTGAAGGTTGGAATATCCAGGCCCTTGAAACGCATGATATAAGCCTGACCAACCCGGGATATTTTACAATGATGCCATACACCGTCACCTGGTATGCTGATTGGCGGGGACCCCTTATTTATAAAATAACACAAGGTGATTTTGTGCTGACAGGCAATATTACGGTGACCAACCGTGATGAAGATGATATACCCGGTTCAGCCTATAGTCTTGGCGGGCTTATGGTGAGAAATCCAAAAACACTTACGAATGGACCCATTGGGTGGATAGCTGGGCAGGAGGATTATGTCTTTCTTTCAATCGGAAGAGGGGCAAACAATCATCCATCTTGTCCGGGGTGTGCGGCTCCACATTTTGAAGTCAAGTCTACCAATAACAGCAATTCAATTCTAAACCTTTCTTCCATTCCAACCAATACTGCAGACATAAGAATGGTCAGGCTTAATTCTTATGTGCTTATCCTTTATCGGTTTCCCGGCGATCCATGGGTTGTGCATCGAAGGTACTTTCGGGATGATCTGGCAGATACCGTTCAGGTGGGCATGGTGACGTATACAGATTGGGATAAGGCATCAACCTATGTCAATACATTTCACAACAGTCACGTACTGAATGAAGATTTAAATCCTGATCCGAGTAATAATCCAGGACTTCCATTTTCTCCTGATATCATCTCGCGATATGATTATCTGGATTTGCAGGAGACGGTGATGCCGGTGGAGTGGGTGGGGCTTGATTTGATGAATGTCAACCAGGTGAGTGATGCGGCGATCTTGAATTATTACGGATCTGCTATTCCCACACCATTGCCTACTACATATAAAGTGTGGCTGGGTCGAACAAATACAAATTGGAATACTACTTCCAATTGGTTGTCTGGAAATCTTCCAGGTGTGTCGGATATTGTCAGGATTAATTCTTGTACTTGCCCTGAGGCTTCTTGTGTCAATCTTGGTCCGGGGATTACGACGATAGGAGGATTGAAATTAAATGAGGGTGCGGAAATGACGATACCGGTTGGATCGACATTGATGGTCAATGGGACGTTGGATAATGCCGGTGTAATCATTGTTCATGGGGTGTTAAATATTTCCACAGGCATGGTGGGTGTGGTCAACAAGGGTACTATTGATTGCAGGGCAGGTGGGAGTGTGGTGATTGAGGAATAACCACTTGAAAAGATCTCAAACCGGAAAGTCATTTCGTATTTCTACGAAATATATTTTGGCGAAAAATGGGTTTGAAGATGTCGTTGACTTTTAGCCTTAAAATGAGGTAATGAATTGAGTATCAAGGATGGTTCGTATTTCTACGAAATATATTTTGGCGAAATATGAATGAAGGTACAGCCTTTGATTTCCACTACTCCATTGGGATACTTCATTGAGTATCAAGGGTGGTTCGTATTTCTACGAAATATATTTTGCCGGAATGAGAAGGCGAAGGCGAAGGCTGAGGCGAAGTGGGATTTTTATGGATTGGTAAAATAATTTCGTATTTCTATGAATCCGATTGTTCTTTTTAACACAAAGGGAACTTAGCCTTAGCCTTAGCCTTCGCCTTTTTCACAATTCCTTCTACTCCGTTATTGGCACTACCTGTTCACTTCGACGTCCTTTAAATACTGAAAGAGTTTGATGCAACGCAAATCGAATGATATCCCTGTCATAATACGTGTCACCAGTAGTAGTCTGCTGAAACCAATTGATATACATCACCTCAAAGCCAATATTTTTCACAGGTGAAAACATGATGGAAGCTCCGAGCCTGTTTTGATCAAAGACATTGTAGGTTATCTTGCTTCCTACATTGATATGCAATTCATCAAAGACCAGAAAACTGAATTTCTCTGACAACTCATATTCAAGTTCAATTTTATAACGTAACCTGATATTGGTATAGAGGTAAGAATGATCTGGTTGTTGGAAAAACCTGAATTCTGTCCAATACCGGTGATGAAGATGAAATTTTTCACTCAGCTTATTAAGATTGGCTACTTCAAAGGATGGCCTGAGCTCTGACTGATTATAGAAGTCCTGGATATCCGGATTCTGAGGCAAAGAATGCACGAAATACGCAAAGCCCAAAGCTGTACTCCAGCCCTTGACAAGATTGCGTTGAAAATGTGTGCGGGATAGAAATTGTGATTGCCTGGCGGGATCAGAATAGTTGCGATCATCTATCTCCTGACGAATTTGCCATTGATCTCCAATGGGTATTTTCAGATAATATTTATACCAAATCTGTTTCTGATGTATGACTTGTTTTTGCCCGCTGACAAGGGTGCCTAAAACCATGAATAGTATGGTTGCAAAAGCCTTCATCCAGATGGTATTTTTATAAATATATTGCAAAGTTTATAAAATATTGATAAACTCTATAGAATATGTCGAAATTAAAAGAAGTTACCCGCTGCCACTGGTGTGGAACAGACCCACTCTATGTTCATTATCACGATACCGTCTGGGGTGTACCCGAATATGACAGCAAAGCCTTGTTTGCCAAACTCATACTTGATGGTGCGCAGGCAGGCCTCAGCTGGATCACCATCCTCCGTCGCCAGGAAGGCTATATGGCCGTTTTCGACAATCTCGATCCGGACAAGATCGCGAAGTACACCGATAAGAAACTTGAAAAAATATTGCTGGATGAGCGCATCATCCGCAACCGCCTAAAAGTATTTGCCACTCGAACGAATGCTCAGAAATATCTCGAAATGCAAGATCAGGGCATCGATTTCAGCCAGCATCTCTGGTCATTCGTTGACGGAAAGCCAATCGTTAATAAGCTCAGATCCATCAGTGATTTTCAAGCCACTTCACCTATCAGTGATGCCATCAGCAAGGACCTCAAGAAGCGTGGATTTAGTTTCGTAGGCTCAACAATTATTTACGCCTTTATGCAGGCTGTTGGAATGTATAATGATCATGTCGTCACATGCTTCAGACACGACGGCGTTAAAAAAATATCAAACAGAAAATAATTTCTTGATGATCAGATTTTGATGAGTTTTTGAATGACTGCTGAGCCGTCTTTAAATCTAACCAGCAATACATAGCTGCCAGGTAATACACTTTTTGTATTAATGGTTTCATCTTTTCCGATAAATACTTTTTGTCCCAATATATCCGTAAGCTCGACAGAGACAATGATCGTCTCACCTGCTTCAAGGGTAATCTGATCATCAAACGGGTTTGGAAAAATATGGATATCGTGTTTCTGTATGTCGTCACTTGCCGAAACGAATTGCCAGCATGAATCTATTTCTGCATTTCTATAAAGTAATTCATCATTTTGATATGCACACAGAAGTGTTGAATACCAATCAAAATTACATGGCCCGGTAGTGAATCCATTGCTACTTCCGATTCCTTCTATCCAGTAATAAGGAGGAAGCCCCTCGATTTGCGTGCATTGCATTGTAAGCCTTCGCCTGGTTTCACCATTCTCTAGCATAATGGAGTCTACTGCTGTTACAGCTACTGCAGTACCACGAATTATAATTGTATCGCCCGTGGCTGCACTAAAGTCATACAGCAGGCTTTCCTGACCAAAACGGTATTGGTACACTTGTTTTCCCTCCGATCTGATATAGTCACCCGTAGGTTTCCAATCTTCACTTGTAAAACTATCAACAAATAGAATTTCATTGTATGAATGGTTATCCAGGATGGTTGGTATAGAGTCAAAAGTGTATTTAAATGACTCAATGCCTGGTGAAAAGGCATTCATATTGGATTCCGTCCACACCATGGACGAATTGCAGCATTGGTCAAGGCTTTCATAAATATGAACGTCCTCCATATTGTCTGTCAGCAACAAATACTGGTCAATGATAGTGATCTCCTGTACTTTGATAGGCAATGTCCAGAGTGTAGCCAACGTATACATATCCAGCACGAGGAACCTGTCTTCCAAAGGGAGAAATAGTTTTCCATTAGCACCCACCGGCTGGACTTTTATTTCGGCTGGTAATGTTAGCGTTTTGATGGTGCTCCCTGTTGTTGCGTTTAATTTGACTACAGCATTTGATTTGAACAGAAATATATGGTTTTCACATTGAACAGGATTTTTTATACTGTTACTTCCTGGCCTTTTCCATTTTTGTTGGCTGGTTTCCAGGTCAAATGCATAAATATTGATTTTCCCGGGCCAAATAAGTTGTTGATGAAGGGAATCAACCAATGCATTTCTTTCAAGCAAATAGGCTTCTTCTTCCGTGACGGCTATTTCCCAATTAACCGCCCCTGAGCTAAGGTTGATAGATTTGATCGTTTGGTGTTCTGCCAGGTATGCAGCATTTTTATACAAGGCTGGTATCCCTTCTTCATAGTGATTGTCATCCCGTTTTGAATACCATTTTTGTTCACCTGTCCAGCGATTAAAACAATAGGTTCCTCCGTATTCCCCGCCCGTCACCAGTACATTTTCATTATCTGTGATAGGGGATGCATTTAGATTTGGTTTGCTATAAATCTGTTCATTCCATATTTCTGTTCCCGTGATTGCATCATATGCAAAGACACGGAATTCACTGTCCTGGCTGGCTTGTTTAATAAAATAAATGAATCCATCAGAAAGATGAATGGAACTTCTGAATATGTTGGAAGGAAAGGTGTGTTCCCAGACGGTCTCGATGTATGGCAGGCTGGCTTTACGCAATGTTAGAACATGATCGAAGGAATTATTATCCAGATAATAGACATACCCATCTCCACCCACAATATGAGACAATCGTTCAGTTGATGCATGAAGTTTTACCTTTAAAAGGTCAAAGTAAGGCGTAATTCGATTATTGTCAATATACTGAGATCGGGTAAATCCACCTCCGGCATTTTTATCATAATTTCCTTTTTCGGATATAACCTGGAAGGGTACAAAGAGTGTGTCTGAAAGATTGCCGGCAATATCACCGGCAAGCAAATACAACATATACGTTCCATCGGCTAAACCAAACGTAGGAACAGGTATTAAAAAATCTTCAACCGGTTCATCGAAAATACCATCGATTGGATATAAAGAATCAGATGAAATGATATTTCCCGACAAAATACCGGAATGCATGAAATGAATTGGAAAGGGGGCTTCTAAATCCGTATTAACCCGAAAATCCAAATGTCTCTTGCTTTCTGAAACAAAGCGTTCAGGTAAATCTGACAAAGGGATGATGGTCGGTTTGTAATCAGCTGAAGAAGAGTCATAGAGATACACCGCAAGTTCAATTGGTTCAAGGGTCTGTAAGCCAATGCCGTCGAGATTATTGTCTAAAAATTTCTGGGATTCGCATTGCAACCCGCCATGTATCATTAAGGTAACGGTGTCAGGATTAAACTGGAGTGGCTCAGGAATGATTCTTATTTGGAATTCATCAATCCATTCTATTTCATAAGCAAGGCTCCCTTGTTTCCTGGATTCAACAACCAAATTGGATGAAACTGAGCCAGGTAATACGGGTTCAGAAAATTGAAGAATATATGACGTAGGAGCATTCAGCGTGATTGAATCTTTTGGAAAGATGGATGTAGCATAAAAAGGCGTTACAGGTACACCTGCACCAGTATAGGTGTATATCGTAAATTTTGAACCCGCTGATAACAGGATATCAGGCCTGCTATCCTGATTGTAATCGTTGATGATGATTTTGCTTTTTGCCGTGTTGCTGCCAGTGGCCAGGTCTTCGATGAAAATTGGAGTTCCATCAGGCGAATAAACTTGAAATCTGTCGCTATAGATTAATATATAGGTTTTCAACTGGCCTGCATCAAGCATCTGCAGGATTTTGGTAAAACCTGTAGTAGTGCCATGAAAATTGAATGTTTTAGCGAGTATTTTTTGTGTGTAGTTATATACATAGTAGGTTCCCCAAATCATGACACCTATAAAATAATCTCCGGTGGAGTCTGAAAAGGTCGTCACATCCTGATAGGTGGCAGATGGAATGCCTGTGACTTCATGTAAGAGTTCTCCAGTCCGACCGCTATAGACTAAAATCTTTTGATAGTTGAAGCCTATGATTTCTTTTTCAGGAGTTTGATCGAGTTGCCCTGTGATGAAATTGATGTAAAGTTCAGTTGGAGGTGTTGAAAAGAGGGGTTCAAATTTCCTTGCTTCCGATTGCTGATATACATGTATACTATTATTCAAGGTATTGAGCAGTTCGTCACTGCCATCATGATTCAAATCTGATGCGGTGAGGTCGTCTCCCTGCAGATCCAGGTAATTAATGTGGGTATTTTGGACAGGATCGTAAATGCAAAATTCCCGGTTATTATTAATCAATAACCGGTCAGATTGTATACCTCGCGCATGTAGTTTGTCGACCGTAGAAGCAAAGTCCGCAATGTGACCTTCGAAAAGATCATTTTGGGAAAGTGTAAACACGGTTTTAAAATCATTTAGGGTTCTGAAGGATAAATAGTCCCAGCTTGCCTCAGCAGGATGGGTGATCAACACTTCATCATCAATATGATCCAATTTAGTACTGAGAATCCCCGCAATGGAACCGGTTATTTTTGTGGTTTCTACAGTTTTGGTAAATATATCAAATATGGAAATCCCTTCTTCCGGGAGAAAAACGAATTTGCCAGGGGCGCCAGGTATTTGCCCCGCATACCATCCTAGCGACACGTCATCAGGAAGCTTATAATAGTCGCGGAAAGACAACGGATACGTATTAAGTTCGACAAAGGCATTGTAATCGGGCTGGTAGAGGATGATTTCCAGAGCTGTATCGGAATCTATATTCAGATAGAATCGGTCATCATAATGGATTAATCCGGTGCTATAGCTCTCTGTGATGGAATTGGATGTATGATCATATAGTTGAAGAAGTGTTCCATCTATGAGGATAAGTTCGTCTATGCCATCCTGATTAAGGTCGGTAAGTTCTATTTCCTCATATACTTGAGAAGGAATAAAATACTCTTCTTCTTGTGTTTCTATATTAATAATCCGGATACCTGATGATGTACGTAATACAAGTTCAAGAGCTGCATCGCCATCCAGATTACCCAATTGCATGTCCTGACCATCTAGTTCAGGGGCATTCCATTTTGGTGTGAAAGTGTTGAGTTCATAAACCGTTATCCCATCAAAGCCATCAAGCATGATCCATTCATCGACCAGATCATGGTCGATATCGGCAAGGATCATCCTTCTAAAGAGCACAGAAACGGGAAATTCGCTAATGGTGTCCAATGGACTCAGGGTGACCGTGTCCAGTATAATCAATCCCATGGATTCATAGAGTGCATACAATTCCCTTTTACCGTCCCCATTAGTGTCTTCGAGACGCAGATCTCTAAGGTCATTTGCAAATTGTGTAAAGTTTTTATAGTATTTGGTGACAATTTCGTTGTCTATAATCTCACCGGTAAAGATGCCTGCTTGATTGTTGGCATCAGCTATAAATTCAAATTGTCCATTATGGTCATTGTCTGTAAAATGGAAAGCAACTTTTCCCAGGGCCTTTTCAGTGATCCTGATTTCCTTAACCTTGGTGAAATCCTGGGCTATCAATAGAGGATTCGAAAGCAGAATAATCGAAAGGATGAAAATTGATTTCATTTTATTGTATTGATATTTAATCTATTACGAAAATACCACAAATCACCGATGTCATTCCTCTAATTATCTTTTACTCCTTATTCCTTACCACCTACTCCCTGCCCTAGGTAGCTCTATGCACTATGCCCTATGCTCTATGCTTTTTTCCTACCTTCGCCCTTCGATTACACAAGTTATGATCCATCCCCCCCAGCGATATATCGTGACATCGGCATTGCCATATGCCAATGGCCCACTCCATATAGGACATCTCACAGGCGCTTATCTTCCGGCTGACATCTA
>JAGOIB010000083.1 GCA_017995875.1 Saprospiraceae bacterium | reverse complement strand
GCATTATCCTACGCTCACTTTCCGCCCCATCTTCAAAATGGATCGTTGCAACCCTGTTCTCTCTCGCGCCATCAATGCTCATGATCTTGCCACGTCCAAACTGTAAGTGCAATACTTCCATGCCTTCAGCAATTTCTTCAGAAGGACTAGGCTTGAAATCAGCAGGACTAACTCGTGGTTCAAAATCACGTTTGCGACCGGGCCGATCCGCAAGCAATCTTGGTTCCGGCAAGACTGGTTTACTTCGGCGCTCAACAGTAGTCTCAAAATGAATCTCATCAATCTCCTCAAGGAAACGGCTTGGGTCATTATATCTGAATTGTCCAAACTGGTACCTGCTGGTCGCATAGGATAAGGCAAGAAACATTTTAGCCCTCGTAATAGAAACATAAAACAACCTCCGCTCCTCATCCAATTGATCCGGTGATCCCATCGACATGTAAGAAGGAAATAAATTTTCTTCAAGGCCTACAACAAATACAGCCTTCCACTCCAGCCCTTTCGCTGTATGCGTAGTCATCAGACTGATGTAATTAGGTTCTTCATCTGTATTCTGATCCATGTCAGTAAGCAACGAGATGTTTGTCAGATAACCCGAAAGGCTCCTGTCATTGGTCGCCTCATCCGCGTTATCATTTTCAACAAATTCCTTGATGCCATCCAGCAATGCGTTGGCATTCTCCAGCCTGTTGACGCCTTCAAGTGTTCCGTCATGTCTCAACTCTTCATAGAGACCGCTTTCCCGTGCAACCAGAACAGCTACGTCATAGGCATTGCCTTCTTTTGCTTTCTCCCGGAATCGTTCGATCATCTGGATAAACGCAAGGAGTTTTCCTTTAGCATTGTATTGTCCGGAGGTAAGGATAGCCCACATCGAGACACCCTGCGCTACAGCCATCTCAGCAATCTGATCTGTTGTGGTTTTCCCTATTCCTCGCTTTGGTGTATTGATGATCCGCTTGAACGCTTCATCATCTCTTTCGTTAACTGTAAGGCGTAGATATCCAAGTACATCTTTTACTTCCTTGCGTTGATAGAAAGACAAACCACCAAATATTCTATACGCCAGGTTTTGTTTTCGGAGATGCTCTTCAAACACTCTGGATTGTGCATTGGTCCGATACAGAATGGCTATATCCTTGTTTTCAAGATGTATCCTGTTTTTGTATTCAATGATCGTACTGGCCACCAATCTCCCTTCTTCCACATCACTCACAGCCTTGATCATTTTGATTTTATGACCGGTGCCCAGTTCCGTCCAGATTTCTTTTGGAATCTGTTTGCTGTTGTTCTGGATAACCATATTGGCCGCCTGCACAATGTGCTCTGTGGACCGGTAATTTTGCTCAAGCTTATACGTGACTACTTCAGGAAAATCATGCTCGAACTTGAGGATATTTTCAATAGTCGCTCCGCGGAAAGAATAGATGCTCTGCGCATCATCCCCCACGATACAGATATTATGTGGGCTTCCGGTGAAGAGTGTAAGATGCTTTATAATGGAATATTGAAGGTAATTCGTATCCTGAAACTCATCGACGAGCACATATTGAAAAATGCGCTGATACTTCTGTCTTACTTCTTCTCTGTTTTCCTGCAGCAGACGAAACATCTGTAGCAACAGGTCATCAAAGTCCATCGCACCAGCCTGCTTACAGCGCTTGTAGTATCGCTCGTAAATTTCATAGATGTATGGACGCTTATTCATGCGATCATAGAGCACGAGGTCTTCATCCTTTGCATATAATTCGGGCGTGATAAGATTAGACTTAGCAGAGGAGATCCTTGCAAGCACACCACTTGGATTGTATTGCTTGGTATCAAGCTTCATTTCCTTGATAATATCACTCACCAGGCTTTTGGAATCATCGCGATCATAAATCGTGAAGGTGGGCGGAAAATCAATTTTGGCTGCTTCTACTCTGAGTATCCTTGCAAAAATGGAGTGAAATGTACCTGCCCAAACTCTGTCTCCCTTTGATCCGACAACGTGGGCTATCCGCTCTTTCATTTCTCTTGCTGCCTTATTGGTAAAGGTCAGGGCGAGAATATGCTGAGGCGCTATGCCCTGTTCAATGAGATAAGCAATGCGATACGTCAACACGCGCGTCTTGCCGGATCCGGGGCCGGCAATCACCATTACAGGGCCATTGATATGGGTGACAGCCTGACGTTGAACTTCGTTGAGGGATTGGAGGTAACTCATAGATAGAAGGCAAAAATAGAAGATATGATCGTGCCCGTGGGCAAGAAAAATGTGTCGAATTGGAATTGTGTAATTTTGGCGCCTTTATGACCAGCCTGGACATCATACTACCCGCATACAATCCGCTTCCCGGCTGGGAAGAAACTGTCATTGGCCGTTTTCAATCACTGGAGAAAGCCTTACCAGCCTTTAAGATAACACTTTTCATAGTCAACGACGGCTCACGTACCCTCGACGAAACTACTTCCTCAACGATACTTCGAAACGCAATCCCTGACATTCAATGGATTAGCTACAAGGACAACATGGGGAAAGGGTATGCCCTCCGCGAAGGCGTAAAAAAGTCTACCGGCGATTACCTTCTATATACCGATATCGATTGGCCATATACAGAAGAAAGCATGCTTGGGGTAATCAATATGCTCGCTGAACAAGCTGATGCAGTGATCGGTATCAGGGATGAGGGCTATTATGCCCATCTACCTCTCTCCAGAAGACGGATTTCAAGGTTGCTTCGAAAAATCAATGCCGGATTTCTTCGTCTCAAAGTGGATGACACCCAGGCAGGATTGAAAGGATTTACTAAAAAAGTGAAACCCATTTTTTTAGCAACTACGATCAACCGGTATTTGTTTGACCTTGAATTCATTTACTTGCTTTCCTCTAAAAAGAATGATTTTAACGTACTTGGTGCTCCCATTACCCTTCGTCCGGGAATCACTTTTTCGCAAATGAACCGGAATATCCTTTTCCAGGAAGCAAGGAATTTTTTAACGATCTGGATGAAGACCTAAATATCCGTGATCTGTGATGTAGTGGTTGCTGAGCTGTAGCAAATAGGTTGAGAGAAAGCAGGTCGAAGCATGATCAGTAGTGGTGTGATCGGTGATGTATTGATCAGTAATCAGTGAACGCCATCATTGATCGATGATCTGGTGATCAGTTAACTCAAAGTCCGTTGACAAAATCAATTTATGCCCCGTAGGGGCAAAAGGTTGGTAACATTGGGAACAACAAGTACCTCACTTGCCCTGTAGGGGCAACACTTTACTTAACTACTTTTACAGCATGACCATCGAAGAATTCAAGTCATCTTTAGATCAAAATATTCCTTTGCATGGCCTTGACCCTCTTCTTCTTGCGCTGTGGTATGACGCAAAAGGTAATTGGGAAAAAAGCCATTCGATCATTCAGGATATTGAAACAAAAGAAGCTGCTTTGATTCATGCATATCTGCACAGGAAAGAAGGGGATGAATGGAATTCCGATTATTGGTACAAAAGATCTGGCTACCCTAGGCCGGATGCTTCCCTTGAACAGGAATGGGAAAAATTAGTATTACGTTATCTGCATGTATTGAAGTAATTTATTAAATGAATCCTACGGAATGTGCAATTTTTTTTGAATCACCATTTAATTAGACTAAAAACATATTGATGTAGGAGTCACTATTTGACAATTAGACGACATTCATGCATTTGTTTTTCTATCCTGGCTTTAGAAAAAGACCTGATATGCAATAGGTAGTGATTAATTTTTACTTAGAATCTATCCGGACTGCAAGGATTATACAGTAATTGTGATAGCAGCATCTATCTTTGTCCTACATGTATAAAATCTGTTTATCAACCTTTCCATTTCTTTTTCTCCTCACAGTTTTAGTTTCTAGTTGCAAGTCGGATCATGGTCCACAGACCATTTCCGAGGAAGATACCCGTTTGCTCGTCAGAGATGCATATGCTCGTGTTGATCATATGAAATTGAGTATCGCCTTTTCCGGAGAAAGAGCCGCTATGCTAAAAGATAAGATTGCCAATTCGACTGATATCGGAGAGCAATTAAACCTGAGCATGCTCTATGGCACTGAACTCCTGAAAGAAGGCAAAACGGGTGATGCAATCAGCATATTTGAGCAAACACTGGACTACATTGTTAAAAATGATGTAGAGATTGATGCGGGTAGTAAGCGCATGTTGCTTTCTATGATTGGCATCTCCTACATGCGTCAGGGCGAGATTGAAAATTGTCTCCACAATCATAATCATGAATCCTGCTTTCTTCCTATTCAGGGCAAAGGCATTCATCAACTGCCCGCTGGTTCCCGTGGTGCGATCGTCTGGTTTACCAAATTACTTGAAGAGTTTCCAAAAGACCCGGAAACAGTTTACCTTCTCAATCTGGCCTACATGACGCTTGGTGAATATCCTCAAAAAGTTCCGAAAGATTTACTCATACCACCGGATTGGTTTAAATCCAAAATACCCTTTCCAAAATTCAAGGATATCGCTGCAAATCTTGGTGTAAATCATTTTGGTCTTTCAGGAGGGGCAGTTGTGGATGATTTTACGAATGATGGTTGGCTGGATATCGTGATCACCTCCATTGGCGTCGAAGAAGAAATGGTTTTCTATGTCAATAATGGTGATGGTACGTTTACCGATCAAACCGAAGCGTATGGACTTAAAGGTCATGTAGCATGCCTCAACCTCAATCAAACGGATTTCAATAATGACGGATGGCTGGATCTCTACCTTATGCGGGGTGGATGGTATGCAGATGTGAAGGGAAATTTCCCCAACACACTCCTAATGAATACCGGAAAAGGTTCATTTGTTGATGTCACCATTCGCGCCGGACTGACTCATTATGGATGTACACAGACCTCCACATGGGCAGATATTGATCTTGATGGATGGGTTGATCTCATCGTACCCAATGAATCAATACCTGAAAATAACCGCGGCATCAACCTGTACATCAATCAAAAGGATGGAACGTTTAAACATGACTCTGCGCATTATGGCCTTACGATGACTGGCTTCTATAAAGGAAGTGTTGCTCCTGATGTTAACAATGACCGATATCCTGATCTGTATCTATCCGATTTAAAAACTGACAATGTACTTCTGATCAATCAGGAAGTTGACGGCCATAGAATGTTTATCCCAACACGCTCCGAACAAAATCCTGGAAAGCCACACAACAGTTTTCCATGCTGGAGCTTTGATTATGATAATGATGGCCTTGAAGATCTTTTTACATCAGGCTATTCGTATGACCTTCCTTCCGCTATGGAATGGATGAATAGTAAAATGGGAAAACCGGATAAAGAAAAACTCCCAAAACTTTATCACAACAAAGGCAATCTGAATTTTGAAGAAGTTGGATTAGCGATGGGGTTAAACGAAGTGGCCTTTGCGATGGGTTGTAATTTTGGTGACATCAACACAGATGGTTTTCTGGATTTTTATCTTGGTACCGGAAACCCACACTATCAAAGTCTGGTCCCAAATAAAATGTACCTCAATATGGAAGGCAAGTCTTTTGAGGATGTGAGTTATGCGGGGGGCTTTGCGAATATCCAAAAAGGGCATGGTGTTGCCTTTGGCGATCTGGACCATGATGGGGATGAGGACTTATATGAAGTCATGGGCGGAGCCTATGAAGGGGATGGATTTTATAATTGTCTATTTGAAAATCCAAATGCGGACAAAAACAACTGGGTGGTATTAAAGCTGGAAGGGACGACCGCCAATAAGGCTGCTATAGGTGCACGGCTGACGATCTCTATCCAGGAAGGAGGTGTGGAAAGAAAAATCTGCAGGACTGTTACGTCGGGTGCTTCTTTTGGAGGTAATAGCTTGGCGATTGAAGCAGGATTACGCAAGGCCACTTCCATTAACAACATAACGATTCAATGGCCATGTAAGGATTGTCCTGATCAGGTATTCACAGGACTCGACATCAATAAATCCTATCTGATTACACAGGGAGAAACCAAAGCAAAGATGCAGGCGTATACGTATGCCCCTTTTTCAGCTCAACAAGATCATTCTGCACACAACCATCACTAAGGAACGAAGGCTAGATTCGTACATAATTTCAGGAAGATTTTTCCAGCTCCTCCCAATATTCCGCAGCCCTTCGCATGTGTGGAATAAAAATGGAACCGCCTACGATCAGTGCCACAGATGAAGCTTCATAAATTTGCTCCTTTGTTACACCGAGCTCATAGCAACGTCCAAGATGATATTTGATGCAATCATCACAACGTAATACCATGGAGGCTACAAGGCCAAGGAGTTCTTTGGTTACTTCGGATAATGCGCCATCTTCATAGGTTTGATTATCAAGACTAAAAAAACGCTTAATGACCTTATTGTCATGACTCAGGATGACATCATTCATCCGTTGACGGTATTCGTTGAAATCTTGTGTGATTGACATGAATTACGATTTAGGATATTAAGGACGCTTCTAATAACTGTCTATTTATAAAGAATATTTCTTCTAATGTGTTGACAATCAAATGGGATATTTAATCTTCAAACGGTTATTAGAGGCGTCCTTAATATTTACTTAGAATTAAGGGTGATTTCTAAAACCATACTGCAAAACTAATCACAGCATCTATCTTTACACTATATGAAAATCACCAATTTTTCAACCCTGTTTCTTCTTGCCTTTTGTTTATTGGTCGTTGGTTGCAAATCAGAAGATGACCGGCAAGTAGCTCCGGAAGCGGATACACGGCTTTGGGTCAAAGAGGCATTTAATAAAATTGACCCAATCAATATTTCTGTGACGATGAATGAGGAAAGGGCAGCCATCCTGAAGGCCCGGATGGATAACGAAAAGAACCAACTGAATAAAATTAATTTTGGGTTACTCTATGCGAACGAACTTCTAAAAAGTGGTAAAACCAAGGAGGCTCTCGATGTATTTCACGACATCACGGATTTTACTACCCGGAATAATATTCCAATCGACCCTGCCAATAGACACATTCTATATTCATTGATCGGAATCGCCTTTATGCGGCATGGTGAAATTGAAAACTGTCTCCATAATCACAACAATGAATCATGCTTGATTCCGATCAAGGGAGGTGGTGTCCATGAACTACCTTTTGGCTCAAAGAATGCCATTTTACAATACGAAAATTGTCTTAAGGAATTTCCTGATGACTTAGAAGCTAAATATCTTCTTAATCTTGCATACATGACGCTGGGGCTATATCCTGACAGTGTACCTAAAGAATTCCTCATTGATCCATCATGGTATACATCCAAAATTGCTATTCAGCCTTTCAAGGATGTTGCTCCACCCTTAGGCCTGAATCGAAATGGCCGCGCAGGTGGAACCATCGTGGATGATTTTACAAATGACGGATGGATTGATATTGTCATTACCTCATGGGGACCAAAAGACGCATTGATCTTTTATGTCAATAACGGCGACGGCACCTTTACCGATAAAACAGCGGAATATGGACTCGATGGACAGGTTGCTATTTTAAACCTTAATCAAACCGATTACAATAATGATGGTTGGCTTGATATCTATCTGATGCGTGGGGGATGGTATCAGACACAAGGCGATATTCCTAATACGTTGCTGCGGAATACCGGCAAGGGATATTTTGTGGATGCCACTCTCAAGGCAGGCCTTACTCATGTGGCCCCCAGGCAAAATTCCGCCTGGGCTGATTTCAATCTTGATGGATGGCTTGATCTTGTCATTGGAAATGAATCATTACCCAATTTTGAACGCGGTATTGATTTGTATATCAATCAGCAAAACGGAACTTTCAAACAGGAAGCTAAAGAAAATGGATTGACATTGAATCAATTTTTTAAAGGTTGTACCGCTACGGATGTCAATAATGATAAATACCCGGACATCTATTTTTCGGCTTTGGATCATCAAAATTCACTTTTCATCAATCAACGGGGATCCGGTAAAGACGGATTTGTTATGACCGGTTCCGAAGTAAATATTGGTGCACCTAGCAGAAGTTTCCCTTGCTGGAGTTTTGACTTTGATAACAATGGCTTTGAAGACATCTTTGTTTCCGCCTACACCAATGAAGGAACGCCCGCAACACATTGGATGCTAAGCCATATGGGTAAAGCAGAACCTGATATGCTTCCTAAGCTCTATCGCAATATGGGAAACATGAAATTTGAAGAAGTAGGTGTCCAGATGGGGCTTACAGAAGTTGCCTTTACCATGGGTTGCAATTTTGGGGATATCAATTCAGATGGCTTTCTTGATTTCTACTTGTCCACCGGAAACCCCCTGTATCAAAGCCTTGTCCCCAATAAAATGTACCTCAATATGGATGGCCAGCGCTTTGAAGATGTAAGTTATAGCGGAGGGTTTGCCAACATACAGAAAGGACATGGCGTTGGTTTTGGTGATCTTGATCATGATGGTGATGAAGATATATATGTAGTGATTGGCGGTGCATTCGATGGAGATGGTTTTTACAATTCACTCTATGAAAATCCAAATCAGGATCATAACAATTGGGTTGTATTGAAACTTACCGGCACCTCTGCCAATGCAGCTGCCATTGGAGCACGCGTTGCCTTATCCGTACAGGAGGATGGTAAAGAAC
>JAGOIB010000082.1 GCA_017995875.1 Saprospiraceae bacterium | reverse complement strand
GTATTCCTTCCAAGTCGCTTTGAAACCACCGGAGTGGATGACGTGAAATGATAATGATCTTCCCAAAACGCATTGTCAGGTTTGACCATAAATAAAGTAATCCATTCTTCGGACGATACATGGTTCTCCATGAGAGAAACAAAGTGTTGGGTAGCTGCAATGATCTTTGCCAGTTGTGCTATCCTGACCGTAGGGAAGTGAGGAGGTCGCATCCGCATAAATTTCCAATGCAATGCTGGCATCGGCTGAAGGGCGTGTTTCTTTCTCAGAAAATCAAATTCCTTTTTAAGGTGCACAACGTAAGGTGTGTTGATTTCTTTTCCCAACATACCGGCAGATCCAAACAAAATAGCTTCTATCTGATCGGTCCGGTCCTGGTGTTTCCGCAACAGATTTAGTGGTGTCCTTGTGCTCAACACCTCCATAGCATCGCTGTTGGCCGGCGCACCCAATTGTCTTGCCAGCATCACAAAAAAAGTTTGTTCCCAATTATACTGACAACGTTCGAGTAGCTTGATGATAAACTCCGTTTTATGCTCCAACCTTTCTGCTTTCATCCTTTCCAGCCAGGTGGTACGAATGATGCTGCTCACTTGAAGCAATGAAGATGCACATGGTACCCACTCCTTGTTGTTCATAAGGTGCCGATACCGCTCGAGCATATCTACATCCACACGATGGGCTAATTCAATACATGGGACACGATATCCGTCACTGGTCACAGCGGGCTGATCTTCCTCCCACACTACATGGAGTATGACGTTGTTGTAGTGCGTATCGCGCTCATGTTGATGCAGGAACCATGCAGAGCTCCTGATATGGATTTCCACATGGCCTGCCCACAACTGATCTCCTATCCTTATACGTGATTGCAGAAAATCCGGGCCCTGGTCCTGGTTGGGTACGCCTGTATGAATGATTTCAACCTGTTCATTGGTGGTGGTGACCAGCTCTGAACGATTGAAAAGATGACGATGCCAGATGAAATGTAATAACTGTTCTTCCATTATTCCTTCCGGAGAAGGACATCAAAACGCATGGGAAATTCGTTTTTCGCATCCGCCTCAACATAGAGGGATGATTCAACTACCCATTCGTCCATATCTATCTCCGGAAAGTAAGTGTCTCCAGACACCTCAGTTATTACCTCTGTGAGGTAAATTTTATCAAGTAAATGCATGGATTGCATAAAAATCTCTCCTCCACCTATGATAAAGGCCTCCTCTTCGCCGGCATCCTGGGCAAAACTCAGCGCTTCTTCAATCGAATACATCACCATTGCGGAAGAAGTAATAAAAAAGGGATCCCTTGTGAGAACAATATTGGGCCTCCCCTTAAGTGGCCGATAATCGAGCGAAGCAAAATTGTTGCGTCCCATGATGACATGATGTCCAAGTGTTGTCTCCTTGAAAAACTTCATATCCCTTGGTTGGTGCCATGGCAGGCCGCCATCAATTCCAATGACGCGGTTTGTACTCATGGCTGCTATTGCACTTATAATCATGATCTGCGAAACTATATAATTTAAGGCGAAGGTTAAGGCTGAGGCGAAGGAAAAACTACTCACTGCTAACTACTCACTGCTAACTTAACTCTTCGGTTTATGGATCAAGTCCGCTTCCAACATCCTCGTCTCAATCCATTTACGGCCTTCTGAAATTTCTCCCCGAAGATATTTTTCAATGATGAGCCCTCCGACAGGTGTTGCAAAGCTTCCGCCCCAGCCCGCATTTTCGATATATACAGCGATAGCTATTTTCGGTTGGTCTCTTGGTGCAAATCCAAAGAATACGGAGTGATCCTCTCCATGTGGATTTTCAGAAGTACCCGTTTTACCACACACTTCTATGTCCGGAATGTAGGCGAGTGTCGCAGTGCCTGCCCTTACCGCACCACTCATGCCCTCTATGACAGGTTCAAAATGCCTGTAGTCAATAGACACCCTGCGCCTTGGATAAAACTCTGCATGAGGAGGTTCTCCGGCAGGGACTCTGGATTTTAGAATATGTGGATCCGTGTATGTTCCTTCATTAGCAATAATAGCTGCTGCATGCGCCATTTGTAATGTGGTCAGCTGAAGCTCGCCCTGACCAATACCCATGGATAAGATATAAGGTGATCTCCATTTACCGGAACCATAGACCTGATCGAAATAACTGGGCCCGGGAAGATTGCCTGATTTTTCACCCGGCACATCAATGCTGATTTTGTGTCCTAACCCAAACTCCGAAAGCATTCCGTTGAGTTTACGCATCCCTATTTCCGGTATGGTATATCCCGAGATATCAATGACTTCCTTATATACCGTGAAAAAATAAGTGTTGCATGAATACTGAATCGCAGCAGCTACATTGTGTGCAGAAGGATGATTGTGACATCCTCTTTTTAAGCCTCCCGAATAATAGGCGCCATTGCAGGTAATGGTCCTGTTTTCATCCAGCACGCCTTCCTGCATTGCAGCCAGTGCGAGAATGGGTTTGAAGATAGATCCTGGAGGATACATCGCCATGACCGAGCGGTCAAAAAGCGGTTTTAAGGTGTCACTTTGTAAGGTTGTAAACGCCACTCCTCTTGATCGTGAAATGGACAATTCGTTTGGATCATAGCCTGGCGAACTCACCATGGCCAGGATTTCACCGGTAGATGGTTCGATAGCCACAATGCTTCCTCTTTTATTTTGCAATAATTGTTGCCCGTATTCCTGAAGGATATGATCTAAAGTCAGGATAAGGTTGTCCCCGGAAACAGCTAATGAATCGTGACGTCCCTGATCAAGACTTTCGATTTCACGGCCCAGATTATCCTTTAGTACATAGGAAGATCCTTTCGAACCCCTCAGGCTTGCTTCATAAAAACTTTCTACACCTGTTGACCCACAAAAATCACCGAGTGAATATATGCCATCGGACTCATCTATCTTTTTTTGATCTACTTCGGACATATAGCCGAGTACATGTGCACTATGATTTTCGAAATATCCACGGGCACTTCGAAGTTCACCATAGAAGCCCGGAAAGAGATGTAGATATTCCTGAACATATTGAAATTTATCCGCAGGGATATGTTCCATGAAATCAAATGGAACAGACTTGGAATAACGTTGGGATTTCCAGTCTTTTTCCATCCTTTCTTTATAGGATGCCTTATCGATATCAAGCAACTTGCAGAGAAGGTTGGTATCTATATTCTTTGGTACTTGATTGTAAATCACTTTGAGATCATATACCGGAATGTTGTGCACCATCAGGTGTCCCGTGCGGTCCATGATGAGGCCTCGTCCCGGATACAAAGTCCGTCGTACCAGGGTCGTTCGGTCTGCTTTTTGACCATACGTTGGGTCTACCAGTTGCAACCAGCCTGTCTGAAAGATAAGTATCAGTGCTGCGCCTATAATGACCCGCTGAATCCACAATGTCCGGTTTGTCTGACGATCCTTGAGCATTATGTCTTTGGATTAAAAAGCATATGATACACCATGATCACAGCCATGCTCAGAAAAAAAGTAACCAGGGTATTCAACAGGATCTGTCCTATATAAACGAAAGTGAAAATCTCTGCAGTGAAAAACAAAAAAATGTGAATGACCAGGGATAAGGATGTGTAGGTCATCAACCAGTTGAGTCCCATTGAATATTGTGTGGGGCTCATCGAAAGCTGGTATCCACCTCTTGGTTCCAGGTATGAAAGCAGCAAGCCCCTCGCATACGCGGTAGCTGTCAAAGCAAAAGCATGTACACCAATAGTATCGTAAAACATATCGATCAGGAGCCCAAGCAGAAAACCAATCACGATCACATAATGACGTGACAGCCTGAAAGGCAGTAGTAGAACGATGACAGGGTAGATAAAAATATTTCCATGCATCCATATCCATGAACTGCCAAGACCGATGCGTTTTAACACCAGGACTTGCACCAGCAAAATGAGCACCGCTCTGATAATATGCTTGATCGATACAGTGTTCATTCTGTCGTCAGTTCATTTTCAGTAAAATCAATCACGTAGACCCTGTTGAGCCGTGCTATATCCTCATGCAACCGGACTTCTATGGTATAATAATTACTCCCTCCTTCCGTCCAGAACCGTTCTACAGTACCGATAAAAATACCTTTGGGATAAATAAAGGAGAAACCACTGGTTATAATCGTATCACCCACAAGAATATCCGCTTGTCTTGGTATCGCCTCCAGAATCATATGTCCCGGATCAACTTCTTTCCATACCAGCGAACCAAAATATTCATTTCGCTTTATAGCGGCACTGATACGGGCAGCACTGTGAAGCACCGAAATGGCCACTGAATAATTTTCACCTACCTGGTCTATGATGCCTGCAATACCATGCGGGCTGATGACCCCCATACCGGCGCGAATGCTGTCCCTGGATCCCCGGTCAATCGTAAAATGATTATTGCGTTGGTTGATAGAATTGTTGATGACCTGGGCATCAATTATTTTGAAGGGCTCGAGGATACAACTGTCAAGTGGCTTGTCCGCCGGGATCAGCTTCTGTATGCTACGCTCAAGGTTAAAGATTCTTTCTTCAAGCTTGGCATTGTAGGCTGATAAGCTGTCAACCGTTACCTGAAGATGATTGTAGTGAACTGCATCATCTGCCAGCTTGTATAATTTGCCGGAAAGAATGGAAGACGAATTGGCAAAAATGGATTGTTGATTTTCATTGTACCGCACGACAAGAATGAGCGCTACTACTTCAAGCAGTAGAAACAACAGAAAGGCAGAATACCTGATGACAAACTGAAGAAGGTTGTTCATTGTACCAGGACGAAGATAGGTCTAAGGAGAGACTTTATCGGAGGGCATTATACCCGCTTCCTGTCAATCAGGAAAGAAAAACGATCTGTGTTTTTCAAAGCGATGCCTGTGCCGCGAACAACTGCGCGCAAAGGTTCATCCGCAATATGGACGGGGAGTTTGGTAATCCTTGAAATCCGTTTATCCAATCCTCTCAGCAATGCACCGCCACCGGTCAGGTACAAACCCGTCTTGTAGATGTCGGAAGCAAGTTCTGGCGGTGTATTCTCCAATGCCTTTAAGATCGCTTCTTCAATGGCATTGACAGACTCGTCAAGGGCTTCTGCTACTTCAGCGTAGTTGATGGTGATCTGCCTTGGAATACCTGTAATCAGGTCGCGCCCATTGACCGCAAAATCAGGTGGGGCATTATCCAGTTGTTTAAGCGCAGAGCCCACATGTATCTTGATCTGTTCTGCTGTACGCTCACCGATCAGTATGTTTTGATTGCGTTTGAGATAGTCAACGATGTTTTGTGTAAACTCATCGCCGGCTGTACGGATACTCTGGTCAGTCACAATACCTGAAAGGGCTATTACTGCGATTTCCGTAGTACCTCCTCCGATATCAATGATCATATTGCCTACAGGCTCTTCGACATCCAGTCCGATACCAAGTGCGGCAGCCATGGGTTCAAAAATCAGAAAAGTCTCTTTGGAGTCAACGTGATCTGCAGAATCAAAAACAGCTCGTTTTTCAACTTCCGTAATACCGCTTGGTATGCAAACCACCATTTTAAGGTGGGTGAAAAATCTCCGTTTGGTTCCGATCATATTGATCATTCCCTCGATCATGTTTTCAGCAGCCTGGAAGTCGGCAATCACACCGTCTTTCAGAGGTCTGATGGTCTTGATAAACTGGTGGGTTTTTTCGTGCATCTGCATGGCACGTGTGCCTACAGCGATCGTCTGGCCGGTACGGGTATCAATAGCAATGATAGAAGGCTCATCAATGACAATATTCCCATCCTGGATAATCAGCGTGTTGGCTGTCCCCAGATCTATGGCAATTTCCTGTACAAAAAGACTGAATAATTTCATGACCCTAAAATGACTTGCCTGTCCGGCTATTGGTGCTCAAAAGCAAATTAGTTAATGTTGATTTTCCTCCTTTAATGCCGGTGTATTCGCATGGGTCGATTCCGCGCTGTTTCCAAAAGGGATACAAAGAAACCGTTTTTTTCCAAAATAAAGGAAATTTCAGGGCTTTTATAATGGATTCTTACAGACTGAGCGCCTATTTTACTACAATCGTAGCCCATTTATCCAGGTCCAGGTAGGTGATAGCAAGGTCTCGCAACCGCTCCGGGGTGATCTGTTGGATGGTATCCACCATCCCCTTAAATGAGCTATCTTCCAGGAACTCGATTTTCAAGGATTTGATAAAATCCAGGGTTGAAAAGGGCCCGTCAATCTGGGTCATAAGGTGCCCCATGAGGTAGTTTCGGGCCATATCCAGTTCATCGTCCGATATCAACATGGTCTGCAGCTTCCTGACTTCCTGTTTTATAGCCTCAATGACTTTATGTGTGTTGTCCGTTGCCGTCTCTGTACTGATATAGAAACACCCATCGGTCGCGAAAGAATCTACACTTGAATAAATACCATAAGTCAGGCCTTGGTTTTCACGTATTTCGGTCATCAGCCTGCTCCCAAAATATCCTCCCAGAATGGTATTGAGCACAAAAAGTCCATTGAAATCTGGATGTGATTGAGGAAATAGCCTGCGGCCAATGCGGATAGCCGCCTGATGGCTTTGCGGACCTTCATATTCATGATACCCTGCCTGTTCGTCAGTTGTCACGGGTGTTTTCAGCAGGGTGCCATTAGTTTGATTGGGATTCCATTGGCCAATAGTCTGATGAATAAGGTCTATTTCCTTTTCCCCAAAAGAACCTGATACCAGCACCATCCCTTTTTGTGGAATGATGTGGTGGCTATGATGGTTTCTGAGGTCTTCTGCCTGAATAGCAAGAAAATCCTCAGGAAATACATTTTTGCCATACGGATGAGAACGACCAAAAATAACCTCAGTGAGGTGGCGATAGGCGAGAATTTCGTTCTTTTTGAGATCTATTTGAAGACGCTCCACTTTATTGTTGGCATACACCTTGAGCTCATTGGCATCAAAGGCAGGTGCATTGATCACTTCATGGACGACCCCGATAAGATCAGGAAAGTACCTGGTGAGTGTTAGCAACCTAACCCTTACAGTATCCACGCCACCTCTTGTAAAAACAGAAGCACCAAGTGATTCTATTTTTTCAGCGAGCTCAACGGAAGACATACTCCTGGTGCCTTCGGACATCAACCCTGCCATAAATTCAGCAACACCTGATTTGGATTCATAGCTCGCACCGGCTCTGAACACTAACTCCATTTTCATGACAGGCTCAGACCCCCCCTTTAGTGCATACAATTGCATTCCGTTAGGTAAAACCATGGATTCATACTCCGGAAGATGGAGTTCTGTAATTGCCTTAATAGGAGGTGCTTCAACTGACTGAGCCATAGCCGACAAAAGTAAGCACAAACCACCTTAAAGCAGTATTTCATGCTATTCTGGCTGGCAGAACTTGAAAACGGAATCAAATTCATGATTTTTACATCAAAAGGTAGGGGTTCAAAATTTTGAACCCCTACCTTTTGATGTAATTCTGCACAGTCCTGTTAACTTTGCTGTTTCTGGACTTTCTTCTAAGTCAATTACCAGGCATCATATAAAACAAACCAAATACATGGAATTTAAAGTCTCATCAGGTGATTTATTAAAGCATCTCAATATTGTAGCAGGGGCCATCCACACCAATCCTGTGCTTGCCATTACCGAAGATTTTCTGGTCGAAATCAAGAAGGGAACCATGACCCTTACGGCGACCAATCTCGAGACGAGTATTTCTACCCGGATGGCGGTCGAAAGCAAAGAAAACGGATCCGTGGCCATTCCTGCCAAAATCCTGATGGAAACACTCAAGGCCCTTCCAAACCAACAAGTAACTTTCGAAGCAGATCTGGAGCAGCGATCACTGGTACTGACCACAGAAACCGGTATGTACAAGATGGCTGTCGATCCACCGGATGATTTTCCTGTGCTGCCAACGTCATCAGACAACGAAATTGAAATACCTGTAGAGCGATTGTTGAGCGGTATCAACTATACCATTTTCGCTACTACATCAGATGAAATGCGTCCTGCCATGACGGGTGTCAATGTTGTGGTGGATTTTAATAAAATAAGTTTTGTCGCCAGTGATGGTCACAAACTGGTACGCTATCATGCTCTCGGTACTTCAACAGAACAGACTGGATCATTTGTCGTTCCTAAAAAAGCAATGTCCCTTTTGAAGGGAGCTACTCCATCAGAAGGTAGTGTCTTTCTTAAGTACAATAAATCACATGCATTCTTCAGGTTTGCGGACACTGAAGTCATCTGCAGGTTGATCAATCAGGCATTTCCTGATTTCAATGCAGTAATTCCTGTCAACAATAAGAATGTGTTGTATGTAAGCCGAACGCATCTGCTTGGTGCACTACGACGCATCAATATTTTTGCCAATCGTACGACCAACCAGGTATTTTTCGGTTTGGCAGACAATAGTCTTACCATCACCACCAAAGATCTTGACTTCTCCAACGAAGCGAGCGAGCAACTCAGTTGTGAATACGAAGGTGATCCAATGGATATCGCTTTCAATGCACGCTTTTTTATCGAGCTTCTCAATGCATTAAGCCAGGAAGAAATTCACATGACGATGTCAGTGCCAAGCAAGCCAGTCCTCATTTATCCTGACGAACAAATAGAACATGAAGAAGTGATGATGCTCATCATGCCGGTGAT
>JAGOIB010000081.1:5484-8943 GCA_017995875.1 Saprospiraceae bacterium | reverse complement strand
ACGGAGCCCCAGACCTGGACGTCGTTCTTGTCCCATCCGCGATCCCAACTGACCATGCGATCGGGATAAATGACGACCTGGGATGTGGCATAGGAGGCGCCTCTCAGCACACTGGTACATTGTGTACCCTTGGTGGTGGCGCGGAATATTTCTTTATCCACCTTATGGATATACATATCACATCCATCACGACTGGTCAAAGAATCGACGGTGATGGGGGCAAGTTTTTTTTCATCCTTCCAGCCGCCAACATATTGTTTTGGATTTTTGAGTTCAAACACTTTACTCAGCAAGGTGGTATCATCGGCCTGCAACAAATGATATACCCTTTGCCTGTAGGGCTTGTCCTGTGCTTCAGCCGTGGCTTGCTCTACATATAACCAGTACCCTTCAGGGTGATCTTTCATGATGGGGGTCATCCTGAGGAAAATATTGAAAAAAGTAGTATCCGTTGCTGCCTGTTCGGCATTATTGAATTCTCCTGCCATATATCCTTGCAGGGTTTTAAGATCCTTTGCCTTGACTTTTAGTGTTTGGGAAAAAGAAGTCTGGGAGATTAATAAGGCGCAAAAGAGAATGATCAGTTTCATGGTGTTTATCGGGTAAATGCTGATGGAAGGTACAAAAAACCCATTATATGCGCATTGGGTCAATAGTACATTGAATGCAAACAATCATCAAAAGTGAATGTTCAATGGAAAAGGCATTGAAAAATACCTATCCAAACGTATTTGGACAGCTCACAAGGTGTAAAATGAAACCTGTGCTAAAGACTAATACCTGGGATCATACATATATTCCCTGATACTGGTTTTCAAATCTGCTGGTCTTTCTGTTCTTGCCAGTCCATCTTTAAAAATACTATCTGCCACCGCATAGGCTATCTCAAGTGAAATCTTCCTGATATCCCTAAGTGGCGGATATAAAGATCCACGGTCGATATCTTCCTGGCTGACAATATGCGCCAGAGCTTTGGCGGCGGTAAGGAAGACTTCGTCCTTGATAAACTTAGCTTTGGCAATTGTTGCCCCCAGCCCAACTCCCGGAAATATGTAAGCATTATTGCCCTGTCCTGGTTTGAATAGTTGTCCATTATACTTCACCGGCTGGAAAGGACTCCCGCTTGCAAAAATAGCCTTGCCCTTACTCCATTGATACGCCTGTTCGGCTGTACATTCAGCTTTGTCGGTTGGATTGGAAAGGGCAAAGATGACCGGGCGGTCATTGATAGCACTCATCAATTCGATAGACTCTTTTGTAAATGAACTGCCCTTAGCAGTTGCACCAATCAATGCATGAGGCTGAACAGCTTCGATGGCGTCCCGGAAATTGAGAAACTCCACATCGTGTGCATATGGGATCTTATGTTCTGCAAGGTCTTTTCTAGAGGAAACTACAAGACCTGTGCCGTCAACAAACCAAAGACGTTCATAAGCTTCCTTTGTGCTCAATCCTTCAGCTTCAAATGCCCTCACCAATAAATCAGCAATTCCAGTTCCTGCAGAGCCAGCGCCCAAAAACATAATGCGCATATCCTTATATGGTCGTCCGGTGATACGTGTGGAAGCATACAAGCCGGCCAATACGACAGAAGCAGTGCCTTGTATATCATCATTGAAACATAAAACTTTATGCTTGTATGTATTCAACAGTCCATAGGCATTGGCGGTAATGAAGTCTTCAAACTGGATGAGTGCATCCGGCATTTTCTCCTGGACCGCCATAACAAATTCATCTACCAATGCTTCGTATTCTGCACCGGCAAGGCGATGATGAGGATATCCGATATACAAAGGATCATGGAGTAATTCCTCATTGTTGGTACCCACATCCAACATCACCGGAAGGCATTGATCAGGATGAATTCCTGCACATGCGCAATACAAGGCAAGCTTTCCGATAGGAATTCCCATGCCATTGGCACCGAGATCACCCAATCCAAGAATGCGTTGTCCATCTGTCACGACAATGACCCGAATATCCTTTTCAGGCCAGTTATCAAGGATGGTACTTATGTTTCCCTTGTCTTCGGGAGAAATATAAAAACCTTGTGTATGCCTGAAGATATGCGAAAATTCACGACATGCCTGACCCACCGTTGGGGTATAAATCAAAGGCATGATTTGTTCAATGTGCTCTACGACCAATCTGAAAAAAAGACGCTCATTGCGGTCCTGCAAGCTGGAAAGCAAGATATATTTTTCTATATCCGATTCCTTTCGTGCAAGATTTTCCATGATGCGCTGGATCTGAACATCCTGGTTGGAAATAGCATAGGGTAATAATCCACGAAGGCCGAGGGTGTCCCTTTCTTCCCTTGAGAAGGCCGTAGACTTATTAGTTGATTTATTGTGCAGAAGATCAAAATTGCTATGTGTTGATTTCATTGTCATGTATGTCATGTTTAATAAACCTCAAAATTAACCTGAAATTGCTCAACGCATGATACACAAGCCGCATCAGAGCACTGATTGTGGTCACCCAATGATGTGACCTCGATCATCACCTGCTGTATACCTGATATCTAAAGCGATGCGCTTACTTAGATTCGTTTGCTTTTTAAGCTTCCCTGGCAGCTAAATCTTACCATTGGCCTGCCTGAAAGCCATCCTTTATACAACATGGCAGGTTTCTTTATTATTATTGCATAGAATAAACAGCGTGAACCAGCGGGCCTATTTCGCAAACCACCATAAACATTACCAATGAATACCTTATTACTATTACTTATTGCCATCCTTCCCGGCCTGGCCATTGCTGGCTTTATCTACCTGAAAGATATCCGTGAACCAGAGCCATATGGGCTATTATTGATCAGTGTCTTCTATGGGGTTGTTGCTTTTTTTATTTCCCAGGGTATTGGGTACCTGTTGCATGATTATATGTTCATCAAGGAAGAGAACATGACACAGCAAGTGATGAATGCCTTTTTACTGGTTGGATTATTGGGTGAAGGATTCAAGTTTCTTTTCCTCCGCGGCATTACGTTTTATTATAAAAATTTCAATCAGCCTTTCGATGGAATCGTATATAGTATCATGGTAGGTATCGGATTTGCGACAGCCGGTAATCTATTATATATCTTCAATGGGGGCAGCGAAACAGATATCCCTACATTGCTTACTTCTGTTCCTGCCAATGCAGTTTTTGCGGTGATCATGGGTTTCTTTTTAGGGGAGGCAAAATTATCTAAGAGCAGGACTATTCTTTATAGTGTATTGGCTTTGCTATTGGCATCGATCGCGCATGGTTTTTATGATTACCTCTTTTACCTGACCGGTATCACCGGGCTGTGGAAGCAAGCGGTTGTATCCCTGGTTATTGTGGTGATACTTGTGCAAGTGGCCCTCAGGCTGAGGAAGAACAATATGTTTACCCCCTAGCCCCCTGAAGGGGTAAACGATTTCGATTTGCGATTGACGGTTTGCCCCTAAATCCCCTATGGTTCGACTTGCCCTA
>JAGOIB010000081.1:0-5384 GCA_017995875.1 Saprospiraceae bacterium | reverse complement strand
TCAGACTCATGTCATTTAACATTTCGATATATGAAGATTTAAATCTTCATATCAATACATCCGGCTCGTTCAAGTCTGAAGACTTGAATGCAATATTCGCAAGTCTCCAGACTTGCATACTCACGGCTCTCATTTCGTTATCGTCCATTTCGACTCCGCTCAATGACCGGGGCATTTACTAAGGGCCGACTGGGTTTGGCATATCGTTTGAAAAATTGTGTTCATTTCGGCTTCGCTCAATGAACACAATTTTTCACACACAACTCACGATTCACTCATCTTAACAGTAAAACTGCCCATCCGCATACCATGTCCATACAGAACTCCATTTTCAACATCAAGTGTTGCCAGCGCAGGCCACATGTACAAGGGATCGCCTCCGGTTTCATTAAAACTATCGAAGGGAATGATAGAAATCTCCTGATGATGCAGATGTATGATAACATACTTTTCGTACCAGTCTTCTTTCTGCACCAGATTTCCTTTACGCCAAAAGGTAACGAAATGGTCATAGATTAATGGCGTGGGATGAGGATGCTTGCCTGGGTTAAGTTTGATGATTTCTATAAATTCAGAAAGCATGGAAGCTTGAGGATCATCATCATCCAATTGAAACTGTCGCACCAGAAGGCCGTCTTCATATTTACGCCAGCAATACAATTTCGGACCATCGACCATGAGAAATTCATGGTATTCGACCTTTATTTCTAGTGCCTCTGGAATTGATGCATCCTGAGTTTCAATTTTTTGTATTGACAAATATTCATGATCATCCTTCGTTTTCGTTCCAACTATTTCTGCTTTCCATTGCATGGACCATAACGCTGCATTAAGCGCTGCCATGTCGAGGAAGAAGGGATAGTGATGTTGAAGGGATGTCATTGTTGAAAAGTGACGAGTGACGAGTTTCGAGTTTCGAGAAAATAAAATTAACTATTAACTGCTAACTTTCTAGAAACAACTGCATACATCATTCCATCCTGGTAAATAGATTCCCGCTCACCTATCCATTCTGGTTCGTTCAAGCCAACTTTTCTGCAAAGGGTACGGAATAGATGCAAAGAAACAGGGTTTGGCACCCATGGTTCATTTGGGACTTCGGTATCGTATTCAATAAGGATAAACCTACCGCCATCTTTTAAGCTAGTCAGGACATTCTTTAAAACATTGAGGTGATCTTTTGCATAGTGCAGTGCATTTGCCATCACGATGCCATCCAGTGGCGGAAGACCAGGAGGATCATTAAAATCCCCTTCCACGATTTGAAAATGAATATGGGTTGGTGCTTTGATGTTATACAAGGCATGTGGGTTCTTATCTATTGCAATGACTGTGCCTTCATCAAGGATTTCCATTAATGCAAGTGAGAACAAACCAGTTCCAGCTCCAATGTCTGCCCAAGTCCCGGATAAAGGATGAACACCGGGACGGATTAACGCGACTGCCTCCTCTACGTTCATATATTAATCAAAGCGTTTAGGCATTTACTACGAATAACATCCCCCGGCGTTATTTTTCTTTGACACGGGTTTTGGGTATCCTAACATTTGGCTTTTTAGATGGAAATTCATATGCTGCACTCAATTGCAAAGAAACATTTGCAAAACTTACAGGCATTACATCATATGTTTGGGTGTTGAACACATCATATGCATGGATTGCAGTTATTCCATAATAACAGGTGATTAAAAAAGTCCATCGTTCGAAAGGCTTCCAGCCAAAAGTGGATGATACTCCAAAATCAAAATCATTTTCCGGAAAATTTTTAAGCTCATTATTTACTCCCTCAAATCTATTATACCCATACAACATATAACCAATTGAAGGGCCAATCGCAAGAGAAAAAGGTTTGCCGATATGGTAACCAAGCAGTATGGGCAATTCTGTATAAATAAGATTGGTCGTTGCCTCCGTATTGGTATTTACATTTTCGAAATGACTGCCTCGTTGTATAAATTGCAATTGGGGACGTAAAAACAATTTCTGGCTTAATGGGATTTCCGTAAGCAAGCCAATATGAGCTCCAATTCCTGGATTATAGAGCTCATTGAAATCGTAAGGATTATCCGGAAAACGAAAATCCCTAACATTTATACCACCATAAACATGAAAATGATTTTGAGCATTGGATTGCAAATACAACACGCAAGAAATAATAACAACCAGATGGAACTTCATAAAATTATTTTGAACTACTATCTGAATACAATAAAGTTTATGCAATTATAGTAAAACCGCCACATTAAATCTAAAAGGTGTTGAGTTTCGAGTAAATATATTTAAAAACTAACTGCTAACTTCTAACTACTCTCTCCTAACTACTCACTGCTAACTACTCACTGCTAACTACTCACTTCTAACTCAATTACCCTCCATCTCCTTTTTTACTTTCTTTAGTTTCAGCTCGTCAATATCCGCTTCCATCTTGGTTTCCTTCATGCCTACACGGATGAAACCGAATACACTCATATAGACATTGGCGATCCAGACCAGGGCAAACCCACTGAGCAGATACCCTCGCCAATCATCGAGCAACAATTTGTAGCCGGTAAGAAACAACGCCCCGATGGTCACGTAATGGCTGAAGCAATACTCACATGTGAATAAGTAAAAGAATTTTCGGGAGAACAAGGACTTGTCTGATTTGGATCGTTTCACACAAAACTCTCGTGGCTCACGGAATATTTCTTCGTGCGTTACGGTCCAGGCGACACTGGCGATAGGCACCGCTAATATAAACAACCAGGCGACTTGTTCGGAGATGGGCATCATAGAATTGTCATTTTCAAATGTCGTGCTTAAAGTTAATTATTTCGTTTTATTCATAGGAGATAGGGATCATTAATACGGAATAAGAAATTTCGAAGGTACTGTCTGGAGACAAATTCTACTATACTTCAATATCCAATATTCAATAGCCAATAACCAAGTGAAAAGGTTTGTCAGGAGACAGATTCTTCTTCATTTCAATAAGGAATTGAGAACTAGGAATAACGAAGGGATTGTCAGGAGGCAGATTCTGCTACCTTTCAATAACCAATATCAAAGGAAAAAGTAAATGAAATGTCATCCAACCACCACCCTACGCTTCTCCTCGCGCAAAACCATAAACACCAATGCGCCGATCACGATTGCCAAAAAACACCAGACCGATATCAGGCTTGGCTGAAAAAACAACCTTGCTATGACATAAGACACAAATAACACAACGCCGATCATCTGGATTTTATAGGTTCGGGACAATAAGGGTGGTATCAAGGTTGCGCTCAGATATAAGGCAGCCGCATATGGAATCAGCGGGATAGGAAATGCAAGTCTGTAAAAAACATGATGGTTGACAGCTTCGGTCACTAGCGGCAATGTCATAAGCAGGTATAAAAAATAACAGGCGACCACAATACCCGGTATCAGGAACAGCTTGAGTCTTTTCTTTCGCTTCGGATCTTCTTCCAACATGACAAATGAAGCGGGCAACCAAATCGGCCACACGACCTGAGCGAAAATTAAAAAGGCCATAGATGCCATGGGACCCCAGCCACTCATGCTTTCATGCTCAAGGGAAAGCCATACAACCCCTTCTGCAAATTGCTGTACCCCAAAGACAAGAGGAATGGAAGCAAATCCATATTGTCCGGGAGATTTAACCATTCGCATAGAGGCAATACCCAGGCCTGTAAGGCATACGCTGGCACCAAAACTTGCTGTCGCTGAAAAACACATACGATAAAGATTGAAAAATAGAGGAACTGTCTTTTGGGCAGATCACATTATCCCCGAAATAAACGAATGAGGGCATGCAATCCGCAACAATGTAAGAAGATTAATGAAAGAGCGTATCGATAGGCCACTTTCAAAAAAAAATGTGGAATGAAAATTATGCAAACCTTCATTCCACATTGAATAGCAAAGGTGAGACTTTAATTAAGTATCCTGTATTTTGACATCATTTCAACCGAAATTACATTCTGTTTAAGAAAAGCTGTATCCGCACCATAAGAACCTTTCGTTGGAAATAAAACTTCAATGGTGGGGACAAACCATCCGGGATCTTCACCAAATGCCTGTTTTAAACCGGTATTAGTACTTCCTTTTATATCAGATCCTGTCTTTGTCATGGTCGCATCATCTTCAAAGAAGAAATACCAACTCACTCTTCCACGTGCTTCAACTCCCGTAGTGGTTTCATCCAGCAGGGCAATCCTATACGTAGTATTAACATGTTCCTCCGGGCATACCTGCTCCACTAACTGGCTCCATTGGAACACACGGTTAGTCCCATCCATGTATGAATAATAAAAGCCAGTGGTGGTATCTACAATACTTGAACCAAGCAAGTACAAATCGAACGTTTGATGCGGTCCGCAAGGGGAGTCATCCAATTCATCACATGCCGTGATCATGACAGCTAGCCCAAATAATAGGCCAAACATTAGTTTTTTCATAAAAGGGTTGTTAAAGGTTGAGATAGTTATGCATTAAGTCCTTGCTAAATTAAGCAAAATGATTTCAGTTATCAAACCCAAATATTCCTTACGTTTTAGTGCCTCGTAACCAACAAGATTCACCCTAATAATCCTATGTAAATTTTCTACTTTTACAAAGGCTTATACCTATCGCATTACCCCAATACATTCGAAGCAAATGAAACGAGCTTTGATCCATACCTTGCTCCTTTTCAAAGGCATGATGATATGCATTCCTGTTGCTCTGCCGCTGTCTTCCATATCTACAATGCCATTGGTCATGCCGACTGACACTATACCTGTTGTCGTGCATGTCATCCACACCGGCACATCTATCGGATCACCTGACAATCCACCTGATAGCCTTATCAATGCATTGCTTATGCAGATGAATGCTGCTTTTCAATTGAATGGGCCATTGTATGGAGGAGCAGATATCGGTTATGCATTCCAACTCGCGAACCGATCGCCGGACTGCACAATAGCCGGAGGCATCAATCGTATTGACGGTAGTGTTATTCCGCTCTATGCCACAGGAGGCATCACAGGGGATACCAATTTCTATCCTAACAGTGCCTATGAAATTCCGGTAAAAGGACTGAGTCGATGGCCCAATACAGACTACCTGAATATATGGATTGTCAACACGATTGATGGCAATCCATTCTTCCCTGGTGGATATGCATACTTCCCTGAATATAATGGAGCGCTCATCGATGGTATTGTGTTACGTGCGAGTGTGGTAAATGGGACTAACAAGACTATCATCCATGAACTCGGTCATTATTTCTATCTCTATCATACGTTCGGTAATGCGTGGAGCGAATGCATCACTGAAGCAGACTGTATGTTTGATGGTGATCTCATTTGTGATACAGAAAACTGTATGTATGCATTTGAATGTAGTTCTGCCATCAACCC
>JAGOIB010000080.1 GCA_017995875.1 Saprospiraceae bacterium | reverse complement strand
CCAGATCCAAACCCATCACTAAATACGTCGGAGTCATCATCACCATCAGTACCTTTTCCTGAGCCTGCTACATCACCATAGCCCCCATCTGACCAATCGATCATCTTCATTTCTTCCACACCATCGGTTTCGAATGAATTAAAATCATTTACGGTTTGCCAAGCCTGTTTGGTCACAACCTTTGGAGTAGATAACGGGATATCGCTTATAGAGGAACTTAACGCACTGCTGGTCCTGGAGACAGAAGTTACGGTAGGGGTTGACAACCTTGTAGGGGCTGCTTGCTGGGGCCTGGAATGTTGAGGCTCTTCAGAAGGAGCGCTTCCCCCAGCTTCACTACCGGACATCTTGGAAGACATATCGGTATTGTCATCAACAAAGTTTTGAGGAGCAACGTATTGATTATAAGGATAATCGAATTGTATGACCAATGCCTCCTTGCTTGGCACTTCAGGCGGTTTCATGCTAAAAAAGGGCAGAAACAATAATATCAATAGAATAGCATGAAGCGTCACAGAGATAAACTGGCCCCATGAGCGGCTTTTACGATCTGTCCGGGATTTGCGATTTGAATACATAGGCAGTACAACACCATTAACGTTCAAAAAATGCGACTATTGTCAACACATTTAGCCACGGGGGCGCTAAACAACAAAAAAAAAGCCATTCCGGTGTCCGGAATGGCTCGATAGACTGCTACCTAATTTCTAACAATAAAAAACTATTATGATGAAAGTCACTCTTTCCTTATTGAATAATAAATTTCTGCATGCGACCATCCATCTTGATAAAATAAAGACCAGATGGTAAACCTGCTATAGTAGCATGATCAGTATTGAAACCATGTCCGACTAACTTACCGGATGAATCAAACAGGCCATATGAAACAACTTCCCGGCCGAAATTCAAATCACCGTTTGAAATCGGATTTGGATAGACAGGAGAGATGATGGCTTCTTCAATTTCATTTGAAGCACTGATCAGGTTTACGAGAACAGGATTGTCTTTGAAATTAGCTCCTTCATTGGCAGGCGATGCTACGATTGGTTTGAAATCAGGCGTAGTTGATGCAGCTATCGGATTGATCAATACTGAACCTGTTGTGAAAGGTACAGGGTCGATATTATTTGCCAATGATCCGGCTTGTCTTGCCCATGAATTGATAGCATCAAGTTTTGCAGCAGAACCTGCAGCACGTGTTACCTCAACCAAACCATTTGCAGTAGTATCTGTAGTACTTGTAAAGGCAGATGCAGTATTCACAATAAGGTTGTTGGCAAAAGAAATTTGTTTGTTCTCCACGTTAACCGGAGTACTTGGTGTAACCAATGCTAAAGCAGCAGGATAATTGGTGTTATGCACAGCGCTATCACCATCAATCATTAGGAAATTACGGTATCCCATAAAGATGCTGTTGACAATGCGCTCGCTTGAATTTCTCCTGATACGTGCGCCACGACGGAAAGCTGCTTTTGTGGTGGAATTCATTTCAGAATATTTTGCTCCTACCGGAACAGGGCCTACCATCGTAAAATTGGAGAATACACAATTGGTATATGGTGAAACATTGGCTGTACCTGTAGCTTCATTATCACTTTCGAAACCTTCTGAGGTTGAGCTACCGGATGCCAGACTATAGGTCAGATCATAAAAGGTTGAATCCTTAACACCTATACCAAATTGGCTAAGACCACCGTATCCATTGTCTGTATCAAAATCATCATCCGTTCCTTTCCAGGCAATCAGGTGTTTTGAGTTTACCGTTCCGCCAAACCATTCAAAGGAATCATCGCCTGAGTGTGACACCTGTACATGATCAATGACAGTACCTGCACCAACAGCTCCCAATGTCAAACCATTGATTTCTTTGTTTACTTCAAATGCAACGCCACCAAATTCAAGACGAAGGTATTTGACAAAACCTGAGTTATCATTGATGTCTGTTCCACCAAATCGTGCTAATGTATTATCAAAGCTGATATTGTTAAATCCTTCCATCTGTACGTTATTGTTGTCCGTACCATTCAACAGGTTGTGTTTGGATTTACCGGCAATCAATAAACCTCCCCAATCACCACGATTACGTTGTCCCTGTGCCTTAGCAGATGTGATGACAACCGGATTGTTGTTCGATCCATCAATCTCAATGTCTCCACCGCGTTCTACAACAATAGAAGCATAGTTCTTAGGTGAAGCATTCAGATCAGCCGTAGCACGAATGATCGTTCCCGCAGGTATCACTAATTTACCTCCATCTCTCACTACCACTAAGCCTTTCAGTAAATACACTTTTGAAGCTTCAAGTGTAAGCGTGTTTGTAATACTTATTTCTCCTGGTACAGGTAATGATGAAATCAAACCATTTAGTGTAGTTGTATCTGTTGGATCTGGATAAGAAGCATGATTTGGATCAAAGTTCGTCCAGCCTTTTGTCCAATCAGATGAAGCATCCGGCGACAAAGCTCCTACATAAGAAGTAGCTTCCAGGTTGAAATTTGCTAATACTGGATTATCTGTAAAGTTGGGCCCTGCAAGTGCAGGTGAACTGGCTACAGGTCTGAAGTTTGGTGATGTAGATCTCGATACAGGATTGATCAACAATGTCCTTGGTGTGAAAGGTACAGGATCAATGTTATTGGCCAATGGACCAGGTTGTCTGACCCAATTATTGATGGCAGAAAGTTTTGAAGCAGAACCAGCAGCACGACTTACTTCCACCAGCCCATTAGCCACTGTATCTGTAGTGCTCGTATAAGCTGCTGCTGTATTCATGATTAAGTTATTGGCATACGAAATAGAATGACTGGTTACATCCACAGGGGTATTTGGGGTGACTAATGCTAATGCTTCTGGGAAATTGGTGTTGCGTGTACAACTGTCACCATCAATCATTAGAAAGTTCCTGTAACCCATGAATATGGTATTGACAATCCTGAGCGATGAATTTCTCCTGACACGAGCACCACGACGGAATGCAGCTTTTGTCGTTGAATTCATTTGTGCATAAGTAGATCCGACAGGTACCGGACCTACCATCGTGAAATTACTAAATACACCATTGGTATAAGGCCTGACGTTGGCAGTTCCAGTGGCCTCGTTATCACTTTCAAAACCTTCAGAAGTTGAACTTCCGGAAGCAAGACTATACGTTAGGTCATACAAAGAAGAATCACGGACACCGATACCAAATTGACTGATACCGGAATAACCATTATCTGTATCAAAATCATCATCTGTCCCCAGCCATGCAATCAGATGTTTAGAATTGACTGTGCCACCAAACCATTCAAAGGAATCATCCCCTGAAAAAGAAACCTGTACATGGTCAATGATTGTCTCAGCGCCTATAGCTCCGAATGTCAAACCATTAATTTCTTTGTTAGCTTCGAACGCTACACCTCCAAATTCAATCCGGAGATATTCAATAGAACCGGATCGATCATTGATGTCTGTTCCGCCAAATCGTGCAAGGGTATTGTCAAAACTTACGTTATTAAAGCCCTCCATCTGGACATTGTTATTGTCCGTACCATTCAAGAGGTTGTGGGTGGATTTTCCCGCTAATAAAATACCTCCCCAATCGCCTCTGTTGCGCTGACCCGGATCTTTTGCTGAAGTAAAGACAACAGGATCATTGCTTTCCCCTTCAACTTCGATTTGACCTCCACGCTCTACCACCAATGACCCATAGTTCTTTGGTGATGAATTTAAATCTGCAATCGCACGGATGATCGTTCCTGCAGGTATCACTAATTTTCCTCCACTTCTGACGACAACAAGTCCCTTCAATAAATAGACTTGCCCTGCATCAAGCGTGACAGTGTTTGTAATATTCAGTTCTCCTTGCAAAGGCAAGGAAGGATGCATACCATTCAAGGTAACAGTATCTGTTGGATCAGCGTATTCTGTGTGCCGTGGATCAAAATTGGTCCAACCTGCAGTCCAATCTTCTGAAGGATTTTCTGACAATGCACCAACGTATGGCACTTCTGTCAATTTGAAATTGGATTGTGCTGACAATGTTTGCATTGACAACATGGTAAAAAAAGCAAGCGTGATCAGTACATATTTTTTCATTGAAAAGGAATTTTAGTTTTAGTAATAGCTATTGTTGAATCATTGCTGTTTAATCGTGGTGTTGTTTTTCGTTCGAATCTTTGTATTAGGCATGCCTCCGGCTCCTGATACCTCATTATATTGTTAAAAAGTGTAACTGAGACTGACCGTAGTGGTATATCCTACATTGGAAATATACATGAGCCTATCCCCGGAAGAAGGCGTCGCCGGAGAGGTATACTTTCCATCCTGATCACCATCCTGGTAATAGATAAAGTCGTTATGCAACAGGTCGCCAAGTGTTAGCTTAATATTAATATTGTTAAAGGTCTTCCCTACTTGCATATCAATTACGGTTCGGGGAGCTTCATATATATCTTGTCTTGTATCCCCGAAGGTTGGGTCTACACCGACGAAAGCAATACGGCGTCCAATAGTATTAAGAGAAACATTCCATGACCATCCATTATCAGGATTTTCATATTGAAGCCTGGCATTGATGATGTAAGGTGATTGTCCCTGCAGAGGCCTGTCTTGCTTTGCTTGTGAGCCTTCGTTGAATGTCAACTGAGATTTGATTAAAGCAACATTCCCATAAATGGCCAAATCACTGAAAAACCCGGTATGACTTATGAAACTTAATTTCTTTTTTAATTCCAGCTCCAATCCATAGATCGTTGCTGATTTTTCATTCTGATACGTAAACGTTGTAAAAGGCTGTGTTACATCAAGGCTCAATTCAATCGGTTGATTGATATATTTATAAAAACCACCAATGGAAATCAACTCACCTCCACTCGGGAATAATTCATATCGCACATCAAAATTATTTAGTGTTGCAATTTCCAAGGCCGGATTTCCCCTGATCTCAGCATTCTTTTCAAATACAAAAAAGGAGAATGGTGCTAATTCACGAAATTCAGGACGATTGACCGAGGAGAAATAACTTGCACGAATATTTGTGCCCGCTGTCACAGCATATGTAAGATTAACAGATGGAAGCAAAGTCTTTTGCTGTAAGGAGGCAATAGATGTATTTATTTTCTGATTGTCAACAGCTATGTCGATGTCTTCATACCGGAGACCATATACTGCACGTAATTTCGAAAAGTACTTTTGGTCCACAGCGATATAACCAGCTCCCAGGTTAGATGTACCCTTGTAGTATGCAAGGTCATCCGATGTCTTTTCAACAAGATATAGTCTCGAAGCATCAATATTGCTTTGTCCCAGGTCAATGGAAGGGTCAACTGTCAATTCATCAGGATATCCATTGTAGACAAAACTTCTCCCTGAAAAATCGCGGTCACGTGATTGATAGAAAAGACCTGCTTTAATTTCAGTCCTCACCTTATCCGAACTGAATTTCTTACTCAGTTCAAAAGTTCCACAGTAGAGATTTTCATTCAGGTCTGATACAAATCGTCCGGTACTACTATTGAAGAAATCGCCGATAGCCAATCTGTAATCCGGAAAATCAGGTGTCTTCGTGTAGCTCGCGATTCTGTAGTCAGGAACTTCACGGTGAACATTCGAATAACTCACGGATGCATTGACAAGGAATAAACTATCGCCAACTAATTGCTTCACTGATAGAATACCATTATAGAGACGGTTGTAATTAATAATATTGGCAGTATTCTGGACAGTTAAGGCGTCACTATAATTTCCGGTACCCGTCCTGTAAACAGCATTGTAATCTGTAGTGATATTCAGTAAATTCCTGAAATTAACCTGGGTACGTGGACCGACATAGTTGACATTGAATATTCCACCTGAGTTGACATTGAGTTGATTGGACCGATCATAAAATCCGGAAACCTGTCCCGAGCCATCATAGGTATTAACGCCACTCTCTGTGATCTTCCTGGTATTGGTATAATTCAATGCCAGAATAACACCGAGTTTACTGACGCTGTTGAGTTGAATAGGAAAACCAATGGAATAGGCCACTCGCGGAGAAAGGCCTGCATTGACATGGGTGTTTGACCAATCATTATTAAATTCTTTTGAAATATCCCCTACCCGCATCTTTTCGGCATCCGAAGGATGACTGGAGGACAATTTCATCGCACCTTCTTCAAAAACAGGAAGAGCACGTTCGCTGCTGATAAAATTAAGTATCTCACCAGGGTAAAGCTTAAATAAATTGAAGTCTTTAAAGGTGGTGAGGGAATTGTATTGAGCGCCGACAGAAATATTCTGTGTTAATTTATCCGGAACCGATTTTGTGTTGATCTTGATAATACCACCGCCAAAATCACCTATGACATCAGGTGATCCTGCTTTGAGGATGACCAGGTTATCAATCAAATTGGCTGGAACGACATCAAAAGCAAAAGCTTTTCGGTCAGATTCTGTGGAGGACAACAAAGCTCCATCAAGATATCCTGCATTATAGCGATCATTCATGCCGCGGATAATAACAAATTTACCATCCTGAATAGACGCCCCTGTTACGCGTTTAAGAATATCGCCTACAGTACGATCAGGTGTTTTCCGGATTTCAGAACCTGTAATACCACTTGCTATATAAGCTGCATTCTTCAACTCTACATTCAAGACCACATCATTTGAGCGATCAGCAGTGGCGGTTACTACCACCTGTTGCAAGGCAAGGGCTTCAGCCTCTCCCATTGCATATTCAACATTCGTAATTTCATCAGGCTTGACATCAACGGTGATGTTAGCAGTTTCATAACCGAAATACCTGACGACAAGTACATAACTTCCCGGATTGGCGGTAAGCTTGAAGTTGCCTTCAAAATCTGTCACTGAACCAATTTCTGTTCCTTCTAATTGTACAGTGGCTCCAATTAAGGTCTCACTGGTAGATTTATCAATTATTTTCCCGGAAATGATGCCGCTTTTCTGCCCATAAGCAAAGGAAAGCATGCTTGAAAGAATAAGGATGAGGATAATCTTAACACCAGAAAAGTGTTTGTGGAATCGAATGTTTTTCATTAGATGGGAAAGGGTATAGTTTGTTAGGGGTTGACCTGCTTGCAGCACTTTGGTAAAACCCACATTGTTGAATGTAAAAAATTCAATGAAATCAGCTGTTGTTCTATTACCATCATCTCCTGAGATGCGGCCGCTGAATTCATTGTTTATCATTGGGTAGAAACCGGAGAGGTTTACATACCCTGTTTCAATGCTCCCTGAAACTGTACCTCCGGCAATTTTACAGGAGATCCCCCGTGAAAACGGGACATTTATAGTATCTCCTTCGAAGATCAGGTTAGGAACCATTGCTGTTTTTTTAATAATTCACAGGTTTCGTTCCAGCATAAAAACTTTGGGTGTATGTCATAAAGGAAATTAATACCTTCATGTCTCCCGGGTTTATGCAGTACTGGACCCTGAAATCATTTCACTTTATTTGTCGCCGCAAAATTACCGGCATCCATACCCGTAAAGCGAATTTTCCGGCTCAAGATTTCGTTAATTCGACGGCTGGGGAGTGGCCTTTATTTTACGGATACTTTACATTGTATAGGTATTTTTTTCGAACCCTCATCTATTGGGCAGAATAGACTTTACATTGAATTAACAAGCTATCTTTGAGATCAAGAAGATCGATACATTGGCGCTTTCGGCTATTTTAAAGTAATGAGTACCTAATGGATTCTTTGGATATTTGCACATGCCTAATACACAGCCTGCCTTATCTTACCCCCTCTCCCTACTACCAATGGATATGACGGACCATAATATCAAAGTACTCCTCGTAGATGACGAACCAGATATCCTCGAGTTTCTTCATTACAATCTTTCCCGCAATGGGTTTGATACGATTCAGGCGTCCAATGGATTGGATGCCATCAAACTGGCCAATGATGAAGTTCCTGACCTGATCTTGCTGGATATCATGATGCCGGGTATGGATGGTGTAGAAACCTGTTACGAACTAAGGAAGAATCCTAAACTAAAAAATACCATCATCGCCTTTCTGACAGCACGAAGTGAAGAATACAGTGAAATTGCAGGATTGGAAGCCGGTGCAGATGATTATATCCAGAAACCAATTCGCCCAAGATTACTGTTGACCCGCATTAAAGCCCTGATGCGCAGAAAAGAATCTGCCCTTCCAACAGTGAATACGTCTGCTATCCTTGATTTCGGTGCTTTGAAAATCGACCCCAGAAGTTACCAGGCATCTATCGATGGTGAAATCATCACCCTGGCAAAGAAAGAATTTGAAGTACTTATGTTGCTTGCCTCACAACCCGGAAAAGTTTTCACACGGGAAGAAATGTTTCACAAAGTATGGGGGTATTCAGTCCCTATTATCAGCCGCACTATCGACGTTCATATTTCGAAGCTTCGTGAAAAAGTTGGTGACAGGTTTATTAAAACCCTTAAAGGTGTTGGTTACAAACTGGAGGTAGAGTAGAGACGCGATTTATCGCGTCTCCTTCTTATAACGATTTATCGCGTCTCCTTCTAATAATGATTTATCGCGTCTCCTTCATATTATGATTTATCGCGTCTCCTTCAAATAAATAGTAAATCTCTAGTCTAGGTGTCTTACGTCTGAAGTCTGGAGAATGATGGTTTTTGTTCAAAAACTACAGCCAAACGAATAACATATATTCTTTTTCCTAATATTCATCTTATCCTCTCTGATAATGTGTGTACTACATATTATCATCTTATTTAGAACAAGTCCATTCACGGGTAATTTCCAGTTTAAGTTTCCTTAAGTAAAATCTTAGTCCTAATTTGAAACCATGATCTCTTCGGAGATCTGTATGGGCTTTACCTTAATTTATCTCATCTAAACGTACTGATCTAATGAGTGTCGAAACGAAGAACCTAAGAAACGTAGTGTTGCTCGGCCATAGCGGCTCCGGAAAAACACTGTTTATCGAAAGCATGCTGTTTGAATCCGGAGCCATCTCCAGAAGAGGAACCATCGAAG
>JAGOIB010000009.1 GCA_017995875.1 Saprospiraceae bacterium | reverse complement strand
AGCATAGGGCATAGAGCAGCATAGGGCATAGAGCAGCATAGAGTAAGGTGTATGGTGTAAGGAATGAGGTACTTTGCTTAACTTCATCAAAATAATTCTTGAAATGATCCTACTCGCTCATATTCTTACAGCACTTGTCGCTTTGATTCACATTTACATTGTTTGGTTGGAAATGTTTGTCTGGACAACAAGAGGACCTAAAGTATTTAAGACCATTCCCAAATCATTATTTGAACCCACCAAGGTGCTTGCTGGTAACCAGGGATTGTATAATGGATTTCTGGCTGCCGGATTGATCTGGTCATTTCTGATCGCTGATTCAGCATGGCAAGTCAACGTTCGATTGTTTTTCCTGGGATGTGTAGCGGTTGCCGGTTTATATGGGGCAATGACTGCTGATAAAAAGATTCTAATGGTGCAGACAGTTCCGGCTGTTGCAGCGATTATAGCTGTGCTTGTATCATTATAGGATTCTCATTCATTACCAAAAAACCATTTCATGGAATTACCATTTAATTTCAAATCTGGATTTTCAAGTCTTCTACATAGTGGATTAAGCTGCCTCTTTCTAATCCTTAGTTCGGGATATCTTAAAGGTCAATGTGGCGCCCCTGACCAGCTACCCTCCTTGGAATGTCAGGATGCTCCTCTTATATGTCTCCAAGATTGGTGCTATGAAAGTTCTTCAATACAATTATTCGGCTGGCCAGGGTTTTGTGGCAATAATACTGCAGTCCACAATCCTCAGTATTACGCTTTTTTTGCTGAAACAGAAATAATAGAATTTGAAATTCATGTTGACTATTGCACTGGGGGAACAAGTTTACAAGCTGCGATCCTGGGCAATTGTCCATGGGGAGTTGAAGATGTCTTCGATTGTGATCCTGGCACGCCTCCCGGAGGCACTATGTTTTTAAGTGCAACCGACCTTCTGGTTGGACAAATTTACTGGCTCCTGATTGATGGGAGCGCCGGGGCTACTTGCGGATATACCATCACATCTGTATCCGGGGTTTTTATGCCTGAACTTTTTGGAGAGATTACACAAATAAATGCATCTGAAGATTCTGTATTTCAAGGTAACCAAACATTAAATCTGGAAGCTGCGCCAGCGGTAAGTAGTGCACATGGATATTACTGGGTGGCTGATTGGAATAGTGATACCATTACCTCCACTTTACCTTCGACCACGATATATGTTCCCTGTGATGTATTACCTGGCACCTATTCTATTTGTGTAAGGGCTTTTAGCGGTTGTGACACCTCGGATACAGAAGTCTGTACACAAATAGAGGTTCTGGAGCAAACAGATGTAATAAAACCTGCTGCTACATTCTGTTCCGAAGCATTTCCTTTCACCTGGATTACAATGCCTGTTTCAGGACCCGGAACATACACACAGACATTTTATACCGAATATAATTGTCCATATGATAGTATCTGGCAGATTGATGCATATCCCGAAGTAGAAATAGGACAAATTGATACCAATGTTTGTGGTTATGAATTTAATAATTATGATGGTCAAATCTTTTACGACTCAGGCACCTATATATTGGAATTTCCCGGACAAAGCATGAATGGCTGTGATTCAACCGCAGAATTACACTTAACTTTTCACTACCCCCTCGAATTCTTTGTTGAAGCTGTTTGTGAAGATTCCCAGCTCCTATTGCGACCTATTGTCACGCTTCATTATCTTCCGAATGACACTAAACGTTATGCCTGGTATGACTGCAATTTTACGGAACTACTTTCCACTTCAGAAACTTTTAATCCGGATACCCAGGGTTGTTATTGCCTGATAGTAGATCACAATTTCTGCAGCGATACTATTTGCTCCACGTACCTATCTGATCCCTGCCAATCGGATTGCTCACTCGTGCGTGACACCACGTGTGCCGGGGAATCTCTTTTATTCAATTACAATGGAGGGCCTTCACTTAACGCTGAATATCACTGGCTGATTGATCAACAGGGAACAGAAGAAAAATATTATAGTGAACAAAAATCATTTACACTTACCTACACAGATGCGGGTTGGTACAACGCATCATTGACGGTCATAGACTCATCTACCACGACTACCTGTATTGATTCCTTTTACATCAATGGATATACCTCAGAAGCCTCGATTTGTTGCAACGGACCTGAATGCGGCACTTGTACGGATCTCACGATTAATCTTTCCGGTGCGGCTCCCTGGACAGTCTATCTAAATGGCACTTTTCAAAATGATACTATCTATGATGTGACTGATTCAGCATTTATCTATACTGTATGTCCTCCTGCGGATTCATTAAGTGTATATTTTCTTACCGTCAAGGACAGCTTCAATCAATGCGATGCCAGGATTTTAGTAAACCAACCCACCTTTGTATTAATGCGGCCCGAACCGGTTGCCGAAATAACCCAAATGGATGATACGCTCTGCGCCACCTTTATTGAAAATACAAGTTATGGATGGCTTACTTGTGGGACGTATGAATTCTTATCCAACAATATCTGTTATCAGCCTACTGCTTCAGGGTGTTATTGTCTTAAGGTAACTACCGGGCCAGGATGCACAGACTCAATATGTTATGACTTTGTCCTGAGTGCTGTAAATGAAACTAAAGAAAGTGGAATCAAGGTCTATCCAAATCCGTCAAATGGGGCATGGCAAGTCACGTTACCGGATTTCATAAGGCTGCCTGTAGCGTGGGCTCTCTATGATGTTTACAACCGGAAAATTGAAACTGGTTTATTTGATGATACCAATGTTCCAATTCAACTCACTGTTGAACCTGAATCGGGGCTTTATTTCCTACGCTTTATGTCCGCCACAAGGCAAGCTTTTACGACAAAGGTGGTCATTCAATAACTTGTGATACTTTACCGGGTATCTGGAAGCCGTCTAAACTGAGGAACCATTACCAAGACTTATTCCTTCACTTTATTCTCTCCTTTTGACATCTGTAAAACTTTTTGCAATGTATTTGCTGAAATTTTAAACCAATGGTGCCTTTAGAGGTTTAATACCCATTCACACAAAATACAAAGCTTTTGTCTCCTAAAGTTGTGGTCATTGGATCAGGATTTGCCGGCCTTTCTGCTGCGTGTTGCCTTGCAAAGGAAGGTTGTGCGGTCACAGTGCTGGAAAAGAATGCCACACCTGGTGGCAGGGCACGTCAATTTGAAGTGGATGGCTTTAAGTTTGACATGGGCCCGAGTTGGTACTGGATGCCGGATGTGTTTGAACAGTTTTTCAACCATTTCGGCAAAAAGACCTCAGATTATTACAATCTTCTTCGTCTAAACCCATCCTATCGCATCTATTTTGGGAAAGAGGATGTCATGAACCTGCCTTCTGATCTTGAAGGCATCTATTCGCTCTTTGAATCCATCGAACCGGGGAGCAGCCCTAAACTCAAAAAATTCCTTGCGGATGCATCCTTTAAGTATCAAACAGGGATGCAGGAGTTTGTCTTCAAACCTGCACATCATCCAATGGAATATTTTCATTGGAAGATACTGAAGGCCAGCTTCCGACTTCAACTATTGAAATCATTGTCAAGCGAAATAAATGGTTTGTTCAAAGATTCACGATTGATTCGTTTGTTGGAATTCCCTGTTTTGTTTCTTGGTGCTACACCGGAAAAAACTCCGGCCATGTATAGCATGATGAATTATGCAGACATGGTATTGGGCACCTGGTATCCCGAAGGTGGCATGATCAAAATCGTAGACGCGATGGTCAGCCTTGCGAAGGAACTTGGTGTAAAGTTTGAATTCAATGCTGAAGTGGCGAAAATAGAAGTGGCTGGCAAAAACATTAAGCACCTCGTGACAACACACGGACGGATTGTGGAAGCGGATGTTGTCGTTGGTGGTGCTGATTATCATCATCTCGAGCAGCAACTGCTCGAAAAACCTTACAGGCAATATGATGAAGCATATTGGTCCAAAAGAGTAATGGCACCTTCGAGCCTGATATATTACCTGGGCATCAAAGGGCGATTACAAAATGTAGAGCATCACAACCTGTTTTTTGATGCCGACTTCAAGAAACACAGTGAAGAAATATATACGACAAAACAATGGCCCTCGGATCCGCTGTTTTACATGTCAGTGCCTTCCGTGACAGATACTGGTATCGCACCTGAAGGACATGAAAATATTTTCATCTTAATTCCTATTGCTCCCGATCTGGAAGATACTGAAGCGATACGGGAACGTTATTTTACTACAGTACTTGGACGGATAGAATCCATGACCGGTCAATCGATTAAAGACAGGATTATATACAAGCGTTCTTACTGTTTAAAAGATTTCAAAGCAGATTATCATTCGTTCAAAGGCAATGCGTATGGATTGGCCAACACCTTATCCCAGACGGCATTCCTTAAACCTAAGATGAAAAGCAGTAAATTGGAAAACCTTTACTATACTGGTCAACTTACCGTTCCCGGTCCCGGTATACCACCGGCCCTGATTTCCGGACAAATTGTAGCCAAAGAAGTCATGAAGAAATATGCATAAGCTATACAACACCACATGTCAGGAATGCAGCCAGCTCATTACGAACCGGTATAGTACGTCCTTTTCAGCGGGCATAAAGGCTTTTGATCCGTCTATCCGTGCACCGATTTATGCCATTTATGGTTTCGTTCGGTTTGCGGATGAAATTGTAGACACCTTTCATGATTATCCCCAGGCTACTTTGTTTTATAAATTCAAAGAAGATACGTGGCATGCTATTGAAGAACGCATCAGCCTTAATCCTGTATTGAATGCATTTCAGGAGGTCGTGCATACATTTGGAATTGAGAAAGACCTGATTGTTGCCTTCCTTGACAGCATGGAAATGGATCTGACGCAGCAAGCATATACTCCTGAAGGGTATGAAGAATATATCTATGGTTCTGCAGAGGTAGTCGGATTGATGTGTTTGCATATTTTTTGCAATGGCGACAAAGATTTGTATGAGCGATTGAAAGGATCAGCTCGAAGCCTGGGTGCCGCTTTTCAAAAAATAAATTTCCTGCGAGACCTGAAATCCGATTTTGAAGAAAGAGGTCGGGTATATTTCCCCGGAGTGGACTTTGAACGCTTCACGGCAGAGGATAAAGCAAAAATCGAACACGATATATTGAAGGATTTCCAGGAGGGGTATAGAGGTATTGTGCAATTACCCAACACCTCCCGATTCGGCGTGTATCTGGCGTATGTATACTATTTTAGCCTGTTCAAAAAAATAAAGCAAACCCCATGTCACATGGTCCAGGAAAAAAGAATCAGGGTCAATAATTTTGAAAAAATGATGTTGCTGGTTCAGTCTTCCGTACGAATGAAATTCAATATGCTGTAAGTAATAGATTTACGTTTTCGCTCATATGCCTTCATAACATGAACACAATACTATTCATCATACTTTGCCTCGGAGCGGTTGCCGGCATGGAGTTTGTCGCATGGTCTGCCCACAAATACTTAATGCATGGTCCGTTATGGTCCTGGCATGCTGATCATCACAAGAAGGATCATTTGTCAGGCAGCTGGTGGGAAAAGAATGACCGCTTTTTCCTTGTATTTGCTACACCGGGAATAGCCTGTCTGATGGCCGGTTCCTTTACCTCTGCCGTGTGGCTTTTTCCGATAGGGCTGGGCATTACGATCTATGGATTTATTTATTTTCTGATTCATGATGTCTATATACATCGTCGGTTTAAATGGTTTCGGCATCTGGACAGTAAATATTCCAGGGCGGTACTTAGAGCGCATGGAGCACATCATGCAAAGACAAGCAAGGAAGACTGTGAGTCTTTCGGGCTACTCGCTGTCAACTCAAAGTTTCTTAAAACCAACAGAAAATAATGTCAAAGCCCTTCCTGGATTCCCTGACGCAGGGCTCAAAGGATAAACTCAAATACCTGCTTCTTATTTCTTCACTGTTCCTGATCGGTACGATCTGGTATCTGAATGAAATTCAACCGGGCAATCTGGCAACTGATGTTTCAGGTATTCAACCGGTTGCTTTTTTTGAAACGAAATGGCTTTATACCATTCTGTTGATCTTTACCGGAAGTTTCCCTTTCATTTTTGGCTTTCTTCCTCAATTGAAATTTCATAAGCAATGGGGAAACGTACTATTAGCTAATCTGCCGGTCACTGCTTTTTTTATTCTCTGGGATATCTATTTTACACAAAAAGGCGTGTGGGGTTTTTCTAAGACCTACACCACCGGATTTCAATTTATTGGCCTCCCCTGGGAAGAATGTTTGTTTTTTTTAATCATCCCATCGGCGTGTACTTTTATTTACTGGTCGTTGAATAGCGTCATCATCAAGGAACCCTTCCGCAGAATTGAACAATCTATCTCGATCGTATTGATCATCTTTTTATTTGCAATCGGGTTGTGGAATTGGAATCACATCTATACATCTACGGCAACCGTTCTCAGTGCACTATTCCTTACATATCATTTGTTGTTTATTCCGGCTGGTTATCGTGGAAGATTCTACCTGGCGTATATCGTTTCGTGTATACCCTTTCTTCTCGTTAATGGGGTACTCACGGGTGGATTTACCAAAGGACCTGTGGTGATGTATAATCCGGACGAATATTTTGGCCTGAGAGTTGGCACTGTACCGGTGGATGATTTTGCGTATTCCTTTCTGATGTTGTTTGCAAATATTACTTTGTTCGAGGCTATTTCCAAAAATGCATCAAAAGTTTAATTACTCCGTCAATTTATTCTCGAGTTCGAGGTGACTGATATTATTGCCTATCAGGTTTCCTAATCGCATTCCTTCTTCACAATCCATACGCCAATGCACACCAATGAAGAGCCTGGACATGGCGTCTTCCTTTGCCATTTCCTGAAACGTATTGAATTCACGTGGCTTGACTTTAATATTTTCAAAGCCTTCATGACTGCAATCCATCATCTTATAAGCACTCCCAAACAATTCTGTCAAAACAGCGGCAGTAGCAGCGCCCATCATCGCATGGCCTGATGGGTAAGAAGGAAAAGAAGGAGAAAGTGAGTAAGGTCTCCATGCCTTGTCAATCTCCCGTTGAATATAGGTTTCCGGCCTTTCAAGATTATATAAATACTTTGAATACCAACAAGCAACCAACGCATCACTCAAGGCAAATCCTGTCTTCATGTATGTTTCCAATACTTTCTCTATCGGTGGATGTTCTCGTGTGATCACCTGGTTGACAATGGACAACCAATGGCCTGGTGCAGTAAACATCATGCCGGGATGATCATCATTCCAAAAATCTCCTATCCATTGATTCTCTGGTGTCAGGGGAGAATTCAATGATATAAGCTCCAATGCTTGCCGATGAAAAAGTTGATGAGTCTCCGCAGTATCAGTTGGAATAGGTCTAGCCAGATAACTTTCGGTGTTGATGATAAACGGCCTAACTTTTCCCCAGTAAGGCAGTAATGGAGGCATAGGAAAATCAGAAGAAGTTACCCACTTACCCTCACCTGTAGGAGAAATATAATTTCGATCATAATTGTGATGATTGGCATTGTGCCCCAGGCTATCCGTAGAAGACCATTCGAATACTGCATTGGCTATTTCACGGCCATACTTCTTTGAAATTCTTACAATGGAGGTATCAACGTCTTGTTCTATTTTGGTATCCCACGTTTTTGTCAATTCACGTCTCTTCAATTTATCCTGATCAGGAGAGGTAATGAAAAAATTCCCAATGATGGTAGCATAACATGCATTGAGTGATATGGCCATGTTAAACGAATCACGTGATGGAGCCTTTGGCAATATCAGTGTTGGAAAATAGGATGCCATCGAACGGAAGTCTCCTGAAAAGCCGGGCAAACCTGCTTCATACGCTGCCAATCCAACATATCCGTACATCCTGGCCATGATAGGGCCTCTGAATCCTTCAACACCAACTTCAGCCTTGAGAATATATTTGTTCCAATCCACTACAAGATGCATCGCCTGATTCTCTTCAACCTCTGCTGTAGGTGCATGATAGCACCCCAGCCAGTAGAACACAACCAGGATGGCCATTACCAACCCGGGAAATAGGGATATGTTTGGTGTCCTCACTTTTGTCACTTTGCCTTTGCTTCGTATTTGATCAACACTATTTCACTTCTTATTTTACGGTTATCCAGGGAATACTAATATGAACGTTGTGCCGACTCCTGGCTTACTCTCCATCTTGATATCTATATGATGCAGTTTTAAAATGCTATCTACCAGTGACAAGCCTATCCCGGAACCCTTGATCTTGGATGTTTTTGGACTCCTGTAAAAAGGATTAAAGACCATAGGCATTTCCTCCTGTGATATACCCGGCCCTTTATCCGACAATTCAATGACAGGTGCTTTCTCTCCGGAAAAATAGAGCCTGACCCTCACATTTTTGTCGGGACTGTATTTACATCCATTGTCCATCAGGTTCATCAATGCTGTTCTCAATAACTGATCATTTCCGTTAACGAATATTTTCTCTTCTTGTTCAGGCAGGTTGACCACTTCAAAATTGATCTTGTAGTCCGGATGCATTTTTATCAAGTTTTCCTTTGACTGCCATATCATGTCATCAATGCGCACAGGTTGGAATTGAATAGTTGAATCATCTGCATTGATACGGGCCAGTTGCATTAGTTTGTCAGCCACTTCATTGAGTTCTTTGGCATCCGCCAGCACAGAGCTAAGTGTCTGCTTGTATTCTTCTTTTGTACGCTCTTTGTCAAGCGTTACTTCCACCTGAGAAATAATGACATTTAGCGGGTTCTTCAATTCGTGACTGATATTGGATAAAAACATTTTCTGGATACGAAAGACACGTTGTATCCGATCTAGTAGCTTGTTGAACGTAATGACCAGACGAGACAATTCATCGTTTTGATTAGTCGTCTGGAGGCGGTGGCTCATATCGGTAGGAAGCAGTGTATCGACCTGGTTCATTATCCGGCTTACAGGAATGAGGGCCTGTCTTGCAAAAAACCATCCTCCTGCAGCCACCAGTGTAATTGAAATCATGAAGACCACTAACAATATTTGGGTAAGATTATCCACATGAACCTGATCGAAAACCGATTCCGCCACAATGATATATTTTTCACCTGCCCTGTTTTGATATTGCACACCAAGCGCGCTGAATTTGCCGTGAGAAAAACGGCATTCCCCGTATACCTGGACATCTTCTATGGCGGCCTTCTTTATATCATCAGGTGCCGGATTAAAACTGTAAAGTCTTTTACCTTCCAACGAATAGATGGAGATGTTTTCGGGATAATCGTCAGCCAATGGGCCTGTGGATTCATTTGGCGCCTGGTTCATAAATTCGGCCTCATCCGTTTTCTTGCCAGCAACCATTTCTGCAATCAGCAGGGCTTTTGATTTCAGGCTGTCATAGTATTCATCCTGGAGATTGAGCCGGAATTGAAAATGCACATAAAAGAAGGAGGCCAGCAGGATGCCTGCAGTGATCAACATGAATTGCAATGTGAGCCTAACCCTGATTTGCATGTCTTAGTTTAAACGCATTCTTTGTTTTCCATCCTAAATACTCTCTGCATGACACAAAGGTCAGTACCATGGTTCAAAAGTAGTAAACCTCAGGGTCCTTAAGGTGGATGTATTTCTAATGGAGATATGTCGCCCCCGAAAGATCGTCAACCAAATAGTAAATCTTTTCCGGTCGGAACATGATCAGTTCCTCCAGGGTGGCATATTGTAAGCAGTAACAAAAGGACTGCCATCTAAAACGATCATCGGATCATTTACATTTTTTGGATGGTTTCTTTTTTCAAGACGATAGGATAAGAGGCCTTTCGATTGTGAATTAAAGAAAATTCTATCTCCTTGCACATACCAGGTCCCTCTGTCCGATTCCTGAGAACTGGTTCCTCCTGAATAGTCCTGGGTATTGACGCTTCTGGATGACTCTCCATAATATTCATACGAACCATCCGCATTGAGGGTGACGCAAGTACTGGAACTGCTCGCCCCACTGTTATAATTATTGACATCAACATAACACCATTTACTGACTAACGTCTGGTCTATTGCTCCACCAAAACTGGAAGAGACAGGTGCATTTGAACCTGATGATGAAGTTGATTTTGTATATGTTACACTCCCTTGTGCAGCTGTCAGAATGAGCTTGTCACCGGAAATACCATATGAAAATATATGCTCTCCATCTGCTGCTGAGAGCGTCAACTGGCCAGAGGAAATTCTATATGGAAACGTCTGCCCGAGATAAAGGCATTGTCCATTTGATTTAAACTCAATTGTCTCTCCTGAACCGGTCCAACTTCCTATGATACTACCGGATGATGATTCTGGTGTGGATAGACCAGGTGTCGAAGATGATGGATTAATGACATTTGATTTTGTGACATCCTCTGAAGGCGCACTGCCCAATTTTGTAAATGTCACAGGTGACACGAGATCGCCTTCTGACAGTTGAAGTGAATTGCCTGATAAAACATAGTTGTATGTCGTCACCATTCCAGCTACAGCCAAAGACAATGTTTTATCCGTCGATGTAAAGGATATGACTTCCCCATCAAATTCGCCATTTCCATCGGGTTGAAGAATGAGCATAATTTGATATCCCAATTGGCTGTTTTCCCAATTTCCACATAGGGGAGACTGTTGCTGAACCTTTGCACCTATCTGGCAATAACCTGGAATGGAAAGTCCCATCAATAGCAAAAAAAATACAGGATGTGGGCGCATGATATCCGGATTTTATTCCATCTAAATTACTCAAAATCAATAGAAAAAAGCAGAAAAAGTGAAATGCGGGGAATCGATATTCCAAGGGGCCTGCCTTTTCCTAAAGGGAGGCCTGGGATGTTGACAAAGACCTGTTACCAGACTACTCTTCTTTTAGAATATAGCCCTGTCCGAAAACGGTATGGATTAATTTCTTTTGAAAAGGTTTGTCCATTTTATTCCGGAGATAATTGACATACACTTCGACCACATTGGAACTGGTTTCAAAATAAATATCCCAAACCTTTTCGGCAATCTCGATTTTGGAAATGGCCCTTCCTTTGTTGAGAATAAAATATTCCATCAGGGAGAATTCCTTTGGAGTTAATTCAATTTTGATCCCGTCCCTAAAAAATTCTTTGGCTAAAAGGTTCATTTCAATTCCTGCAAAGGACAAGATGGATTTTGGCAAGACACTATCCTTTCCCCTTCTGGAGAGGGCTTTGACACGGGCTAAAAGTTCCTTGAATTCGTAGGGTTTAGTGAGGTAGTCATCAGCCCCTGCCTCCAAACCTGAAACTTTGTCATCTGTAGCATTGAGGGCCGTTAACAATATGACCGGGGTATTGATGCTTTTTGACCTGAGGAATTGGGTGAGTTCAAACCCATTGATGCCCGGCACGATGATGTCGGAGATGATGACGTCATATTTATTGGCCATTGCCATTTCGCAACCGAGGTTGCCGTCCATAGCAAAATCGACCTCAATATGGTGTTCATTCAGCCCCTTTTTCAGGGATTGAACGGCCTTCTTCTCATCTTCTATCAGGAGTACTTTCATAGGAAATATCCCAAATTAACCTAGAAATCCCCATTTTAACATGAAAAACCCCTATTTCTAAGCAAATTTTAAGGTCGCTTCAGGCAACTTTTTACAAAGATGATATTAACTTTGCTTCCCTAATCCACATTTTTTTGTTTCACCCTTAACCATTAACCTATGAAGTATCGCACACTTACTATTTATGCTGCGGCTTTCCTTTTTGTTTTCTCCCTTTTCATAGTTTCCTGTACTGAGGAAGATGATCAGGTTTCTGACAGCAAATTGGTAGCAAGCTATTCTGCAGAAGCATCCCTGAAATGGAACAAATTATTTCTTGAAATAGAGCGTTATGCTGTCGGCTACAGACCCGGGCCTGCTCCAAGAGCATTAGGTCTTTTGGGACTGGCTTCCTACGAAGCCTGTGTAACAGGAATGCCTAGTTACAATTCACTGGAATCCCATTTCATTGGCCTTAACATTCCTAATGTTGAAGCCGGAAAAGAATACCATTGGCCAACTGTCATCCATGGCGTTTACTCTGTCATGATGCCTCAGTTTTTCACACAAGCTCCTCCTGCAAGTGTTAAAAATTCATGGGATGTATTGGTTAATGAGTTAAACACCAAATACCTTGCAGAAGCCGGCACAGAACTTTACAATCGTTCGAAAACGTATGGCGAGGCTGTAGGACTGGCTGTTTGGGAATGGTCAAAGACAAATGACCCATATGGTCATGATGCTTACAAAAACCCATTTGGTAACTTTAGCACCAATGAAACTTATGACTGGGCAGCTCATTTTGATGGCCCGGGTGACTGGCAGCCAACTGTTCCAGGCCCAACAAGCCCAATGGGGCCTTACTATGGTAAGGCACGTACATTCGTGCTGAAGGATTCAGAAAAAATCTGCTACCCACCATCTCACTACTACATGGAGTATAGTGAAGACCCACACTCTGAATACTATGCCGAGGCATTACAGGCTTACACCAAGAATGCTCAAACTGATTATGTTGTAAAGTGGATTGGTGAATTCTGGAGTGATGACTTAGTGAACCTTACCTTTAGCCCTGGTCCACGCTGGATTGCTATTGCTAACCAGATTATTGAAAATGAAGATGCCAATCTTGAAATTGCCCTCGAAGCATATGCAAAAACAGGTATGTCTCTTTCGGATGCTGCTGTTGGCGCATGGGCTTCTAAATACTATTATAATGTAGAGCGGCCGATATCGTATATTCAGAAAGTTATTGATCCTACCTATAAGTCAAACCTTAACAACCCACTGACAGGTGATATCGGATTTGTACCTCCATTCCCTGCTTTCCCATCAGGTCACTCTACGATGGGTGGTGCCGGTGCAGAAGCGTTGGCTAGTGTTTTCGGTTATAACTATGCAATGACAGACAATTGTCACCTTGGCCGTACAGATTTTGTTGGTACACCACGTTCTTTCTCAAGCCTGAAAGAAATGGCGGATGAGAATGCATGGTCACGTGTACTTCTTGGAACCCACTGGTTGATGGATTGCGTTGAGGGTGTTCGTTTCGGCACCGACATCGCTCGTAAAGTTGAAGCACTTCCCTGGAAAAAATAAATTTGATTGGTTTAACTATTTAATAGGAAAGAGACTACGGTAACCCTGTAGTCTCTTTTTATTTTTACACTGGCGTTCCTGTCTCAGTAATTCTATAATTCATCTCACAATTAAAACATGACGTACCAAATGGAATCAAGCAACCGATATACTTCGCTTTTCTTACTCCTCCTCTTTATAATTCTAGCGGTGCCCTCCTGTGGCCCCAAACCTGAAGAAATCGTACAGACGTTTGTCACAGGAGAAATCTCCCGGAGGCATGTGGAGATCAATGGTAAAAAGGAAGGCAAGATGACTGAGTATTATATTGACGGAAAAATAAAAGCCGAGCTGCTTTTTGAAAATGATCTTCAGATAGGCAAAACCGTCTATTATTATCCAAGCGGGAAAATTCAGGAAGTCCAGTATTACGTAGATGGAAAAATAAATGGAGGTGATACCGCCTTCTATGAAAATGGAAAACCTCAATTTCTAAAAACGTTTACAAAGGGGCGATTGGATGGTTATATCCGGAAATGGAATGAAAATGATTCCATCATCTATGAGGCACGCTATGCCAATGATACCCTGGTGGAAGTTAAAGGAGTAGTACTTCGTTCTGACACTTTAACAGAGAAAAAATAACAACTCACCTTTCCTTTTGCATCTTTTATACGTGGCTTTTGGCTGAGCGCCAAACCTGAGAAACAGGATGATTTGATCGCTTTAGTCGATTCACATCATCTTTACTTCTTCTTTTTCTTACAAAACAACAACTGTCAGTTAGCTTGGATGAAATAAATACGTCCTGGCTATGAAGAGAAATCAATTTGTCAAAAGTATAGGGCTTGGAGCCTGGATAACACCAGCCATGGTAGGACGCTTGTCAGTGGACACTGAACCTCCATTGGACAAAGCTCTTGTAGCCGAATTTGTAGGCGTCGCGCATAGAGATAAATCCAGAGTTGAAATATTACTTTCTGAAAATCCAACCCTTTTAAATGCTGCCCATGACTGGGGTCACGGAGATTTCGAAACTGCCCTTGGCGCCGCATCGCATGTTGGCTATATGGAATTGGTGACTTACCTGGTCGACAAAGGGGCACAGACCAATATTTTTACCGCATGTCTTTTCGGACAATTAGATATTGTGAAATCTATGCTCAAAACATTTCCTGCATCGCTGCATGCGAAAGGACCTCATGGATTCACCCTATGGCATCATGCCATCAGAGGAGGTGATAATGCTCTTGAGGTCAAATCATATCTCGAATCGCTTGGTGCCGTTGAGGTAAAAATTCCTTTATACTAGCCATGATCGCAGGCTTGCATCGCCTGATTACCTTAAGGCAATATATTCAACCAGCAGTGAGTTCCTATCGATACCGAGGTATTGCTCAGGTGGCTCCTCAATCTTTTGCAGTAAGCTGTATGCATTAAGAAGAAATACTTCACTGATAGGGCTATCCGAATCGAGGTTGAAGGTATTACGCATGATAATGAAAAGGAAGTCAGCAGAGATATGGTGCTTTTTAAGGCTATCATAACGGTTGTTAAGATCGACAATGCCCTTCTTGTTTAGGTCTTCGAGAGCGTTGTTAAACATCTCGCGGACGTTTGGTTTAACCTTATACCCGAGGTTGAAATCCAATCGGAAAATTTTGCCTTTAACAATTTCAGTAAAATTGAATTCCTGCTGGAACGGGACTTCCGTTTCATTAAAATGCAATAGCCAATAGGCATCTGCACGTTTGGGTTGCTTTTGATATATAGACTTGAGAATTTGCTTCTCCATGCGATGGATGGAGTATGCACTGGTCAAGTATACAATGTTGGTCGCGTATTTTGGAATGGCAAGATCATTGCTGACATCACAAATGATATCTTCATACTGATGTACATCGACAAATTTTTTCTTCCGCAACAGGATATGTTTGGCGAGATAATGTACCACCATGATAAACATAAAAATAAACATTAAGCCCATGGTAAAACCCGCGCCATGCTCCAGCTTGTGCACATTGGCCGCCAGAAAACTTAATTCTACTGCAAGTAACAGTGCCGTAAGTGCACCAATTCTAATCCAGTCCCAATGCAATTTTTTACGAAGGAAAAAGATCAACAGAAATGTCGTCGATAGCATCGTAACATTGACCGCCATGCCATAAACTGCTTCCATAGCCATACTGCTCTGGAAGTACAAAACGATAAAGACCGCACCGATAAACAATATGTGATTGATCATCGGAATAAAAATCTGTTGGCGGTGTTTACTAGGATAGAGTATTTGGACCCTAAACCAGGTCTCTAGTTTAACAGCTTCACTAATCAGCGAAAATGAGCCACTGATCAATGCCTGGCTGGCAACCACAGAGGCTAATGATGCTATGACAACACCTGTGCCTACAAACCATCTTGGCATTAATTCAAAAAATGGATTCATTCCGTTTAAAATCTGCCCATCTAAATTATGGAGCAACCAGGCACCTTGTCCGAAGTAATTGACCAATAGAGCAATTTTAACAAAGACCCAGGTGATCCGGATATTGGTTTTGCCGACATGACCAAGATCCGCATACATGGCTTCGGCCCCGGTTACACTCAGAAATACTGCGCCGACTATCACCCATGCACCCGGGTGACCCGTGAGTAGGTTGTAGCCATAAATAGGGTTGATTGCTTTCAGAATTTCCCAGTAATCAAAAATGGAGGTAATACCGAGTATAAACAACATTGAAAACCAGATCAACATGATCGGGCCAAACGACTTGCCAATCTTATCTGTTCCAAATTGCTGGAAAGTAAACAAGCCCACTAAAATCACAATGACAATTGGCAAAACAGGTACATTGTCATTGAGTGTCTTGAGACCCTCCACGGATGCAGTTAGGGAAATGGCGGGTGTAATCATTCCATCAGCTAGTAAGGCAGAACATCCAAGCATCGCGGCATAAATAGTCCATTGTGGAGCTGTCCGTTTGATGAGTGAATACAAGGAAAGAATACCCCCTTCACCATGGTTATCAGCTCTTAAGGTTAGTAAGACATATTTAAAAGTGGCCTGAATGGTCAATGTCCAAAAAACACAGGAAAGGCCTCCAAGCACCAATTCACTTGAGATTGAATTCTTGCCTACGATGGCGGAAATAACATACAGTGGAGAAGTCCCGATATCGCCAAACACGATACCCAGCGTAACCAGTAATGCGGCACCCGTGACTTTGGTATGAGATGAATTCATGTATAAGCCTGCTAAGATTAGGTCAAGGTTGGTACAAACCATCTCATACTCAACGATTTGACAAGAAGTATGCAGATATCCCCCGCCCTTAAAGGGCACAAATATATATAACCCCTTACTGAGAAAGACTAAAATTATAGACTTCTATTACAGCAAACTCAAGGTTGACAAAAGCAACTTTCCCCAAAGTGCTCTTATGGATTTACATTAATTAACCATTATTAGGTTTCTACAAACCACTGATCCAGTAATTTTGTACGAAACAATTCGTAAAATGAAATACATTCTATCCCTGCTCTTAAGTCTGATCATAATCCTTCCTGTATCAAGCCTGGATTCCATTCCTGAAGCGCGATGGGAACTTGTCAGACAATACCTATCCCAGCAAAAGGATCTTTCCGCAATTATGATGGTGGTTACGGGCGGGGCTATTAAAATCAATCAAGGCTTCGGCTATGCAGATCGCACACGACTCATTCCATTTAGCGACCATTCGCTGATGACGATCGGCAGCATCACCAAACCATTTACAGCTACTGCTATCCTGCTATTGATGGATCAGGGAAAGTTGTCTGTTCACGACCCCATAAGCCTCTATTTTGATAACGTCTCCCCGGACAAAAAGGACATCACGCTGCATCAATTACTGACACATTCATCCGGTTTGCCCGGTGCTATAGGTGATGACTATGAAGCTATCTCAACCCTTGACTTTCAGAAAAGAGTTTGGGAACAAACACTCCTTTTCCAACCTGGCGAAGGATATGAATATTCAAATGTGGGCTACACCTTGCTAGGCATGATTGTTGAAAAAGTAAGTGGGCAATCGTATAGTGCCTTCCTTGAAGAAAAAATATTTACCCCTGCAGGAATGTCCACAGCAGGATATTCCAATTCCAGAGCAGATTATAGTCATCTGGTGCATGGCTATATGCAGGATGGATCCGATTGGGGTACATCCCAAGATAAAAAATGGAATGGAAATGAACCATACTGGAACCTAAAAGCTAATGGCGGATTATTGATGTCTGCCATGGATATGTATCAATGGTATCTTGCTCTGCGCCATAACAAGGTTCTCACACCTGCTCTATTGAAAATGCAAACCACACCTTATGTAGATGAAGGTGGTGGCTCTTTCTATGGCTATGGATATGCACTCGATACCCAGGGCGAATGCGTGCAGCATAATGGAGGCAACAGGATTTTTAAGGCAGATTTCAGGTGGTTTCCAAAAGCTGACATGTTTTTGTTTTCTGCTACCAATGATGCCAATGTGCGACTGTTCCGGCTCAATGATGAAATCATACGGATATTGCAAACAGGCGAATTGCCGGAAATAAATACCTGGGAGCCTATTCCAGTTGACCTGTTTCCAGCAGATGAAAATCAATATACTGTCCGGGCTTTCATAGATATGATCCAATCCTATAGTGCCGAAAATGCGGATACGTTTATTCCCGAATACTGCACTGTCGGGATGGTTGAACGAAATGGCAAAGAAAAACTGCACAATCTCTTTAGTATGCTGCATGGTGATATTCAACCTGACACCATAGAGTCTGTTTCAAAAAGTGGGGAAAATGTACAAGTTGTCATGAAGGCAAAAGAAGAAAACGCCCGTCTCAAAATCACCCTATCCATGGCCAGCCATAAAATAGACAAATTGGAAGTTGTGATGGAAGGAATGTGATGTCAAAGGATCTTCCTGTAAAAAGTGAATGAGGAAATCATATTGAAGAAAAATAGCTCAAATGGATTTTATAATTTTCCTATCATAAAATCATTGCAGATGAATTCTATTACTTCCCTGGCCATAAGCATGATGTTGATGTGTTCCGTGTTTTCAACAGATTTCAGCGCATTCCATTGGTTGAATGGAATCTGGGAAATGCCAAAACCCAATGGCAGTTACCGGCTTGAGTCCTGGGAAAGTAAAGGCTCTAATGTTTTGTCGGGGAAAGGACTAAAGGTCATGCAAGGTGATACAACTCATCTGGAGTCTATTACATTGTATAGTGATCAAAATGGAATTTGGTACACTCCTACAGTTCCTGATCAAAATAACCAGCAACCTGTTCCATTCAAACTGGTAGCATCTGGTACGCATCAATTTACTTTTGAAAATCCGGAACATGATTTTCCCCAGCGGATTGTATACGAATTCAAGCCCGTCGATAAGGATGATCAATTTATTTCATCTCCGGGTGATACGCTCGATGTAGCTGCAACGGATTTAAATGGTGACGGAATCCAATTCCGTTTTTTCAGAAAGTGAAATGAAATAAAAAAGGGTGCGAATTTCTGATTCGCACCCCATTGACAACTTTATAATTTAACGATTTTATTCGCCTCCATCAACAACTAACCTATTGATCACGTATTGGGCAACAGCCTTGCCGCTTGTATTGCCATCTTCAATATCAAATCTATAGTGTATACCTCCATATAATCTTGAAAGTGCTGCTTCCTGTGAATAGCTTTCAAAAGTGGCCGCATCTTCCGGGAAAATATGGGAAAGTACTGCTGCTGCAGCTGCTGAAAACATCGAATGTCCTGAGGTATAGCTTGGGAAATTTGGGGTGCCGAGGATTGTTTTAAATCCGGGCATGGTCTGAACCGGACGTGGGTAATGAAAATAATATTTCGCATCCCAGCATGCGATGCCTGCATCTTCTTCCGCCATATTGAGATAAGCCAAAGCACGTGCTGCTCTTAAAGGGTTGTATTTGTTTTTAACAATCGACTCGCATGCAAATCTGTTCCAATGTCCCGGAGGTGTATACGTGCCTAAACCATCCGACCAGAAATTGGCAATCTTACGCTGATCATTTGTAAGGTTATCCAAAACATCATTGAGCTCATTGGCTGCCGTCTGGAATTCTGCAGATCCGGGAGCCGGGGGCCCTGCTGGTCGCACAGCTTCAACATTTGGTACACACCATAATTTGACTTTGCTGAACAAAGGGGTTATCCCAACCGGTCTTGGTGGAGTCTCCTGATTGACCCAATGCCATCCCCAACGAGCCTCTGCTGCATCGCGAATGGAATCTGAAACAGCTTTTGGGGTTTGGGCAAACTTCATACCGTCACTAGCTGCGCGCATGCGGAATACTTTGCCTACCGCTCTTCCAAGAGAATCACCTGAAGTAATATCACTTGTCACACTCAATCCAGCCCACATCAGACTGCTTTGATGTTCTGCTGCCTTGGCTGCAATAAAGTCTTTCTCCAGTGGAAATAATGCTGTCAATACATCCTTTGAAACAGCAGCGATAACTGCTCCTTCTGAAGGATATCCTGGCAGGTCATTCGTTGGAAGATGGGTCGTAATAGTTCCATCTATATTGAATGCCGCAGTCCGGTTGTATTGATATTTATAATGCCATGTAGATATCAGCGCATCATATTGCGCCGTAGCCCAATAAGCGAGCGCGCGACAAGAATATGGCGGATGCGCAAATGGGAACAATGGATAATTTGAAGGATTAGCAGGATCAGGTGCAGGATATGAACCATCAGGGTTTGGAGCCGGTGCCAGATTATATTTAGCAGCAAGTTCGCGTGCGATTTCATTCCATCGAATCAAACCATCACCACCCCAGTAATCTATAGCTGCTTGCTGGTCGGCAGTCAGATCGGCAGAGACTACTTTAAGTGCAGCTATTTCAGCAGTGTATTCGGGAGATCCAACAGCGTTAGGTGCCGGGATCGGAATCTGTGACGAACTGGTTAGTAATATTGGAACCCAGGTGCCTCCGTTCTCATCGAGTGAAGCAAATTCATATGGGTCAAAACCAAAGTTGGTTGGCAAATCTTCGTCGCAGGACTGAAAAAAGACAGTCACCGCAAGAATTGAAACTATAACAGGAAGAACAAATATTTTTTTCATGAAAGTGGTATTGTAATGTGATAAAAACGGACAGTGTTCAAATCAATTTGTTGGCACAGGCAATTCTCCTTTTTTACCGGAGAGATCGAATATGTAGTTTAAGCCAACCGTCCAGGCTGTTGACTGTCCAACGTTGCGGCCTGTCAGCACTTGATTGAATTGACCAATAATGCCAAACCCTGGAATAAAATTGAAATAATAGTGTGCGAAAACACCTGCGCGGGTAAAGTCCATCTCATTGGAAGGAAAGCCTGCATCCTGGCGTCGGATATCGAATCCATCCAGTGTATTGAGTCCATCCCAGGTAGCTTCAAGCTGAAGTGAATTATTGAAAAACCAGCTTCCCAGCGTAACACCATAGGTCATTGCATCAGGCATGTCTACTTTATCCGAATAGACTCCATGCGTGGTGTAATAGTAATCTCTTTCAATCGTAGCCGTACCACGGACATGATATGCTGCTGTGCCCCTGATATAGAGACCCATATCTAATAAATATTGGGGAGTTGCCCTGACTGAAAACTCCGGAGCACCAAGACCAAGGCTGAGCGGTCCATAATCCGGATTGTAATCAGAAACCGGAATAGAACCGCCAATAAGAGCATGAATAGATAAATCACCAGGGCCTAAGGTCATCTGCAAAGCAGTTGCTTTCAACCAAAGACTAAAGTCCTGAAGGCCGGATATTCCTTTCAGTTGGCCTCCACTAGGCTCAGTAGCCATCCAGGGTAATGCAGCCAGGATATTGAAACGATCCGTAATTCCGAATGCAATCATAGGTGTAACAGATTGGCGTGTAAGTGTGCCAATATTACCGTTGCTTCGTTTGAGTGTGCCCTCCCAATACTCATCCCAGGTGTCCTGGGTATACAGCGCTGCTAGGCAGAGCTGGCTTTTTTCCATCATAATGGCATCCGTAGGAGACTGCGCCTTTACCGAAGGGAGGAGAACGACGGTAAGAAAGAGAAAAGCACAAATACGAAATGTTGTGGTCATGTAAATTGGATTTAAAAGTGGTGTGATTTCGGATATTTATCCAGACACAAAACTATGTATAGGCTACGACTCACAATAATTCCTTAGAGAATTCTAATCCGGTGACATTTGATTTTCAAGATGGCAATTTCAATTTTATGTATTGACCTTCAAATGAATCCATATCTGCCTTTCCTTTATGGCTTTTTTCAAATATCCCCAAATTGAGGGATTGTGGGCTATAGGTGCGACCAATACTTTTGAGGCATTCATTTAGCTAAAATTCCCAATTATGAAATTTATCTACTCTTTTATGTCAAAGCAGTTCATTCAAGTCATTTTTATCCTATTGTCGGCAATGGCAACCCAAGCTCAGATTCACTATGTCCATCCATCTGCGGCAGGTTCCGGTGATGGGAGTTCATGGGTGAATGCTTATACGAACCTCCAGGTTGCGATCGATGCTGCCACACCAGGTGATTCGATTTTTGTGGCGACTGGTATATATCTGCCAACGTATCGCCATCTGGGTGATTCTCTGAGAAACAGCACTTTCTACCTCAATAAGATTTTGCATCTCTTTGGTGGTTTCTCAGGTGAAGCAGGAACTGAAGGTGGATTAGTCGGACGTGATCTGAATCTATATCCTACTATATTGTCCGGTGATGTTGGAACAGTCGATGATGCTGCTGACAATAGCTTTCATGTCCTCTATCTGGATCATGTATCAGATCTGACATGGATCGATGGGTTCACTATTGAAAATGGGAATGGAGTCGGTGGTGCAGGTTACGAAGCTCTTGGTGCAGGTATCTTCAATGATGCGAAAGCAGGGCTTTCAAGTCCAACAATTGCCAATTGCATTATTCGAGACAATCGATCTGCTGAATCCGGGGGTGGAATGGCCAGTCAGGCGGAGAATGGAGGTCATGCCTCTCCTACTTTATTATATTGTTCCTTCATTTCCAATCTCGCCAGTGGTGGAGGTGGTGTATCCTTTTATACAGATACAGAGGGCGAAACAAATCCGGTAATGGTTGGCTGCCGTTTTCTTGGTAATTCTGGTCCTACTGCCGGAGGCGGAGCTCTTCAATTTATCGCACATAGTTCTGCCAGTAATCCAAAACTTATCAATTGCATCGTGACCGGAAACCACTCTCCTACCTCTGCTGCGATGGCAGGCATAGCGTCCGGGACCGGAATACTAAAAGTAGAAGTGATCAACAGTGCCTTCTCAGGAAATACAGGTGGAACTATCCGGGTCGTTGATTTTGGTATGCAATCATCCACTATAACTGTACGAAACAGTATCCTTTGGGGCAATGGCGGCTCTCAGGCACCTACCACCAATGGAGCTACTGTAGATGCTGCATTCAGTATCATACCATTTGGTTTTCCTGGTGAAGGTGTCATTGGCATTGACCCAATGTATGTAAATCAACCGCCACTACTTGATACAGCACACGTTTTAGGCGACCTCCATTTACAAGAAGGTTCACCTGCGTTTGACGCCGGAAGAAATAGTGATGTTCCACTTTTCGTTAACAAGGATGCAGACAATAATCGGAGATTTGTCAATGCTTCCAATGGCCAGAATGGGATCGTGGATATCGGACCGTATGAATTCCAGCCAAACATTACAAGTACTGATCAATACCTTGCTGAATCCGCATGGAGTGTTTATCCAAGTCCGGTGACCACAGAGGCAACAATATCATTTGAAGAAATAACAACAGCGGCACAGTTTCAGCTCATGGATTTACAGGGAAGAGTATTGATTGGTAAAAAACTCGGCAAAGGTCAGGATCATTACACCTTTACTGTAGAAGGCCTGCCTGCAGGAACTTACCTGGTCTGCTTCTATCATGATGGAAAGAATGGTGTGAAGAAAATTTCAGTTCAATAAGTTGTAATACATTTTTGTAAAAAAAATAACCCCAAATCATATTAAAATGATTTGGGGTTATTTTTTATTCGCATGCGGCTGCATCATTCATTTCCTAAAAGCCACTTTTTAAATTCCGGTGAGCGTTCCTTGCTGACAATAGCATCCTCTTCTGTAGGAGGATTAAGCTTGAGCTTCACTCTTGATTTGGAGTATGCAATCATTTCATCGATCGCTTCCATCTTGACCATAAACTGCCTGTTGATCCTGAAAAAATGTAGCGGATCGACCATTTGCTCGAGTTGGTCAAGGCTTTGATCGAGTGGATAACGCTTATTACCCGGCAGTACTGCAAAACTGATTTTATCCCTGGAATAAAAATAGGCTACATTTTCAAGCTCGATAAGTTTGATGGCCTGCCCCATCTTGACGAGGATACGTTTGTTCTTTTTGACCAATCCTGCATTCGCCAGTTTTTGAATAAACTCATCACCAAGGTTGTCCTTCGCTACTCCTTTGGAGATCCGGAGGAGAGCTTGTTCCAGATCAACTTTCTTAATCGGCTTCAGCAGATAGTCAATAGCATTTACCTTGAAAGCTTTCAAAGCGTACTCATCAAAGGCTGTGGCAAATATCACGGGAGCTGTCACACTGACTTTGTCAAAGATGTCAAAACTGGATCCATCCGCCAGGTGAATATCCATGAGGATGACTTCAGGAGCGGGATGGCTCATCAACCATTCAACCGCAGATTCGATGCTGCTGAGGGCTCCGATCACTTCATTGTGAGGATCAATCTCCACAAGTAATTTCTGAAGCCTGCGAACTGCTGCCGGTTCGTCTTCGATTAGTAAAATTTTCATGCATCTGATTTTTTAATGATTGGAATAGAAACTTTAAAAAAATCACTATTTGATTCCACAAGGACTTTTTGCTCACTTAGCAATTGATATCGCTTGATGATGCTTTGCAACCCAAATTGGGTCGAAGGCTCGGCTTTTGATTTAGTCTGCAAATTATTTTTCACGACCACATAGTCCTCTCCTTCAACGGTGATAAATAAATCCAAAGGATACTTTTCAGAAATGACGTTATGCTTAACCGCATTCTCCACTAACATCTGTAAGGTCAGCGGAAGTATATAGGCGTTTTTAGGAGGCACATCCATATGGAGTCTAAGATTGGTGCCGTACCGCTTTTCGAGGAGGTAAATAAAATTCTGGACCAATTCCCATTCTTCCTCCAGGGAGATGGATTCCTGCTCCCTGTATTGCAGGATACTCCTGTAGAAATCAGAAAGCTTTTCCACATATTCAATCGCCACTTCGGGATGCATCGCATTTTCATCAATGATCGTTATCAGTGTATTAAAACTGTTGAATAAAAAGTGTGGATTGATCTGGGCTTTTAGCGCTGAGAGCTGGGACTCTATCATATCCTTTTTGAGTACAGCCTGTCGCTCTGATCTTTTCTCACGCGATTTGACCAGCCAATACAAGCTACCGGCCATAAGCGACACCACGAGAGCAATAAACCAATAATGCTTCCAGAATGGCTTCCCAATGGTGAATGTATAAGAAGCTGTAGGTTCATTGAGAAAAAAATTGTTTTCGGATGCCATCACGGTAAAGGTGTACTCTCCGGGAGAAAGGTTTGAATAAGAGGCTACGTTATCCCTGGATTCTTTCCATTGGCGATCATAGTTTTCGAGCTTATAACTGTATTTAACAGAGGATGGAGAGATATACCACAATCCTACATAATCGAACGTGAAATAATTCTGAGAATAAGGAAAATCGTGTTGGGTTGCGAAATCTATTACTTTATCAAAAACGGAGACCCGTGTCAATTGTGTACGGGGATCAATGCTTAAAGGATGCTGTGTGGAGTAATATTTCATGATCCTGTTTCGGGCACAGGAATAGACATGTCCTTTGGAATCGTGAGCTACCGCATTAAATCCGGCATCGATTTCCTTGATTCCAATTTCATCATTATAATACATGAAATGTCTTCGATCCGTTTCCATCAGGTCCATGCCACGGTTGTGGGTAATGACCATATCACCTTTCCTGGTGATAATAATGGAAGCGATGTTCATATTATCCAGTCCTTCTTTGAGTCCCAGTGCCATATAGTTCGTACCGTCATATTCAATGAGCCCGTGATCCGGTGTATTAAACCATAAATGATGACGGCTATCCTCACAAACCGCATAGACCGTTTTGATCTCAAGACCAGCGCTTCCTTTGTGTTCAACCAGTGTATTGTTTTCCAGACTATAGACACCACTTCCATTCATCGCAAACCATGGTGTGCCCTTTGCATCAATAAAAATCTGATTGACGAATGGCAATTTGGAATGAACATTATCCCCTACTAACTGAAATGTGTATTGGTCCTCAAGCATGATATTCTTATCCGCCGGGTACCGGACCACGCCTTCAAGTGTTGCCAGCCAAATCTCCTTTTTTGTCACTGCCATTGACATGATGGTGCTGCCTTCCTTGTTACGGATGGAGCCGATATGCTTTATTTTATCCTTTAATGGATCATAGATATACAACCCTTTGTCCAACGTTCCAATCCATAGATTATGAAACCGATCCTCCACCATTTCTTTAATGTTGAGATCAATTGCCGGAACCATTCGAATAGTCTTTGTTGGAGATGTTGGTTGTTGTTCACTTCGATACAATCCTTTTTTTGTCCCGATCCACAATCTGTCCTGGTGATCACACATTAAAGACTGAATGTCGGGGATATTGACTTCAAGGGTTTCAAAAGGCCGGAAGGCGGAAAATAATCTTCCTTCTTCCATGACAATCCAGATATTACCCTCCACGTCAGAGAGCAGATCTGTAACCCGACCTTGCTTAAACGCTCGCAGGTTTTCGATCCGCATAGGGAACTTGTGCTCTCCATCATAACGCCAGACGCCACTACTTTGCGTACCGACCCATATCTCCTTTTCATCGAAAATGGTAAAAGATGTTATTGCATCCATTTCCATCTGTTCGAAAGGCCGGGTGATTTTTTTAGTGGCAGCATCATAATAGACTACACCAAATTCAAACGTCCCAATCCAGACATTTCCATTGTGATCTGACTCAAGCGCGGTAATGATCTGGTCGGGCAAGCCATCCTTCAATCCAAGGCTCCTCACATGTTTCTTTTCCTGTTCAAAAGTGCAGATATTGATACCATCATCGGTCCCTAGCCAGACTTCACCATTGGGTGTGCAAATCATTGTATAAATATCCTTGCTGTTTAAATGATCATCCGTATCGATATTAAAAAGCCTTGTACCGGTGTATACATAAGCCCCTTCGCCATAGGTTGAAAACCAAATGCATCCAAGGGGATCCTGTACAATGGCTGTTATGGACTTGACAGGATGACTCTCTTCGATATCGAATCGATGGACCTTCCTGGAGGGATCCAGATAGAAAATACTTCCGGAGGAGGTACCGATCCATATGCGTTGATCCTTGTCCTCAAAAAGAGAAGTAACCTCGAAAATAGTATCTGATGTCGTCAGGGCCACAGACCGTAAGGCATTTCCGTCATACTGAGCGAGGCCATTTGCAGTACCTAACCAGATCATACATTGATGATCCTGGATCAGTGTATAAATGGGAAGGCTTGCATTTGCCTCACCTATATCATGTTGAATAATTCTTGGTTCCTGTGCCAGGCCCCGGGCAACACATATGAGGCAAAAAAGAAACGCAAAGAGTTTATTCATCATTTTGCGACGGCCATAAATTCGATATCAATGTCCACGGCTATTTGTTCTGCAATTTTCTGCAGCACAATTTTAGGAATGGTAATTCCGTGATCGGCAAGTGGAACAAAAAAAGAGGATTGCACCCTCGCCGCATCCTTCCGTATAGTCAAGGTACCACGAATAATCCTTTCCTTAACCACACCATGAACTTCAAGATTGCCCTTGGCTCTCACCGAGTACGTGCCTGGAATGGCAAATGGAATATCCTCAATCAACTTTCCTTTAAAGGTAGCTTTTGGAAATTTTTCAACTTCAATATAATTCTCGAGAAAATGGGATTGTTGTATTTCACTGTTAAATCCCTTGAAACTATTCATCCGAATGGAAAATGAAAAAGATTTGGATACGGGGTCGATGACACCCTTCACCTCATGGCTTTCCGCTTTTATGATTTCAAGGGGGGCATCGGATTTGATACTTGCAGTTCCACCTTCCGCCTGCCATGTGATATCCTGTGGATTCGTAAGGGCGCATACACCCATCATCAAACTAAAAAGGAGGATTATTCTCATGGTAGACATGGGTGCCAAAGTACGGGCTATCCACGTTCGGAAAGAACAGCCAGTCACCAGCCTGTCGAAATGAAGGATGAACGGGTGAATAAACCTGCCCAAAAAAACTTAAGGAAGTGAAGCATTCCTGTTTCTTCAGCGCTTCAGAGATATTATTGCTATTGAACAGAGAGCTTAGACACAAAATACCCATCACAGGTAAGCAGATAAATACCCCTTGGCCAATCCGAAACAGCTACTTCGTGGTGTCCCGGCTGAAGTGTTTTACGCCACTGAGTTGTACCCATGAGGCTTGTGATGGTGCATGTGCCCTTGAAAGGAATATCAATATACACCTTGTCTGTTGATGGATTTGGACCAACGATGATCTTATTACCCCTGGCATCAATGCTTGAGGCGGAAAGGAGATTATCTGTACTGACCTCATCAATACATACATAGGCCGGGGTGTTCATGCCAAAAATACCGACATCACTTGATGTCATCCTCATGACCAGCGAATCTACCTCCCCTAATGTTGTGAGGTCCACGTACGTCCATTCAGAAATGATATAATCCTTTTTGGATTGAGTGAAACGATAATCGGCCAGGTAAATATTGATACTATCGTCATCAATGGCACCACCTGAATATTTTTTAATCGTCAACAATAGAAAATCAGGATCTTTTCCTGTTTCCCCGCCAAATTTCTTTGCAAAGGCATCACCATCACGAACACTGAGATAGGTATAGGTACTGTTGTTGACATACATACCAATCATGGGTTTTCCAATTGCATTTGGTTGCAAGCGGATAATGATGGGATCAAAAATATATCCTACTCCATAACTGGTCGAACCACTCGCGCCTTTGCCTGCAATCACGCTGTATTGATTGAGAAAGCCCGGGGTCGTTGTGTTGGTATCTGCAGATATGGCAAAGCCTGACCAGAAATCAAATGCAGCGTCATAAAAATTAGGGAGCTCGATAGAGCCACTTTTAAAACCATGACCTGGTGCAGCATCGTTAAGGTGCTCCCCTTGTTTGAGGTTAAAATTTTCAAAATTAGCCAGCACCTGGGCATTACTATTGACAAAACCCAAACCAATGAGGAGAAAAGTGAAACAGATAAGTTGAATATTGAATTTCATTGTATTTGGAGGTTTGATATGGTTTATTTTTTCGCTTCTGATTCCTGATTGTATGATCGTATGTTGTGCATTTAGAAGAAAGTAAACTTAACACCGACTGTAAAACTTCTACCAGGCATAGGGCGTCTTTCAATGATCCTGTAGGGTACATTCCAGATATTGTCGGCTTGAAGATACAAAGTCCCTTTTATCTGGGGGCTATCAAAAATATAGGAGGCCCCTGCCGCCCCGATATTACCAGCCTCCACGGATTCATTTATGCCTGATGAAGAGCCATACCAATGGTGTAAGTAGTATCCTGTCCAATGGGGGTGGGTAATCCGGATGCCTGCCAGCACATTTTCAACAGGAACATAAAATAGCTGGTCACCTTCCTTGATCATAAATTCCGGAAGGTCGTCTCCGAAAGTTGACCAGGTCAGATCCAGGCCGGCATTGGCACTGAAGGTCCAGGCCTTTTCAATAACCTTAATATCCCCGCGGGCTTCTATTCCACTGCTATGCACTTTGGATATATTGATCGGTGACCAGTAATTGCGGACATCTTTGATAGGTGGCATCCACATTATCCACTGATCTATTGTCCTGGTATATCCTGTAAAAGAAGAGGTGATAAACGGGGTTTTTCCTGGCGTCGCATAATGCAATCCAGCTTCATATGTCCAACCCTGCTCAGGCTTCAAATCCGGATTACCCCCGGGTCTCCAATAAAGATCATTCAACGTAGGCGTTCTATAGTTCCGTGACAAACTGGACTTAACGGTCATTTGCCTCATCAATGACCATTCTGCTGAAAGGTCAACAAGAAGCGGTGACCAAGCGTCATCGGTTACTTCTTCTCTCATCTGAAATCGCCACAACCAATCCCGTTGGATGTATCTGATGGACGCAAAGGCCGCATGTTGATGGCGGGAAGTTCCCTGATCATAGTTGATGGAGTTTGCTTGTACTTCTTCAGTATATAATCCTCCAGTCAGATTAACAGATGAAGATAGGGCCCATGAAGATTCAACTTCTGCAATCCATGTTTGAAATTGATTGTGTGTATACAATTCGATAAGTGAATCCTGGTAATCAATAGCTTCATTCAGGAAAGCGGTTTTGATTTGCCAGTTAAATCTTTCAGCATAGTTATTCCATTGAAGTGTCATCCTCAGATTTTCATCCTGCTGGGATGATCTGCTGGTGGTCTGTGTTGATGTGGGTGGAATTTCCCTGTCGGCCACATCATACCACAGTCTTGCTGAAAGTTGCTGATGATCATTCAGTGTCCAGGCTATTTCCTGCAATATTCCATAGTGTGTCAATTGATGATGTACCTGGTTTCGTTCCGGTAAATCTTCATTCAATCTATACCGGTAATTATTTTCCGCATAGTGGGAAAATAGTCTGGTGGAAAATCTCAGTTTACTACCGCCATAATTTGTGGTCAACTCTGCTACTCTGGTATCCCAACTTCCAAGAGCAAAACGTACGCTCAGATTATTAACAGGACTGATTGCTTCATTTGATAACGAAATTAATCCTCCTACTGCTCCTGAACCGAATGCAGCGCCATGACCTCCATAGTGAATTTGAGCTTCGTCCACAAAGGCGGATGGTATGAGGGCAAGGTCTACGAGGCCAATCATGGGGTTACGCAATGGGATGCCATTCCAAAGTAATTGTGTGTGTGCAGCACTGCCACCACGGATGCCAAGCGTTGCAAGTGTGCCATTGCCATAACTGCGGACAAACAATGGTGTCTTCATGGCGATTTGGGCAGACAGATTGTTGTATTGGCCCAGTGCCAGTGTCTGGCTGTCAAGGACATCCGTATGTTTTCCAATGTCTGTAAGTACAATCCGTTGAGCTGTAATCTCAATAGGGTTCAGTGTATAGATGCTATCACCTTGCGCTCCTAGCCTTACGATCCCAAATACAATTGCGATGGCCATAAGGGAGACATCCAATCGCATTGTATAAAGGCCAGCCAACTGCATACCTCAAAAGTAAAGCTAAATAGGGCATAAATACTTGTATACCCAATTGGTACCTATATGATTTGTCAGCTATTCCCCATTTTACACCTTGTGATTTTTCATACAGGGAGTTGTCCTGAGAAGGCATGTGTTTGTCGATAAAATCAATCCGGTATGCAACTAAAAAGACTATTTCAGAGTCTTTGGCACATAAAACAATTGAAAAACCTAAATGATACGAGCAAGTTTACTGGCAGCCATCATTGCTTTCTTCATGACACCCGGCTTTGCCCAAAGTGTAGAAACAGTATTAAAGGGAAGCATAAAGGATGAAAACAATGAACCTATTGGTTATGCCAATATTGGTGTCTTCACGGAGCTTGACTCCGTGATGGCAAAAGCAGGTTATTCTGGGGAGGATGGCTCATTTTTGTTTTCCTACCTTTCCCCTGGCACGTATTACCTCAACGTAGCATTTGTAGGATTTGAAACCTATACCTCCCAACCATTTACTCTTACTGCCAATCAGGAAACCGTTTTAGGCCAAATCCACCTAACTTATTCAACTACTGAATTAGGTGAGGTAGTAGTTAGTTCAACAAAGCCTGTTATAGAAGTAAAGCCCGATAAAACCGTCTTCAATATCGAAGGGTCGATCAATGCAACCGGCAATAACGCACTTGAACTTCTTAGAAAAGCTCCGGGTGTCATCGTGGATAACAACGAACGGCTCATGTTAGCAGGGAAATCCGGTGTGCGCGTTTATATTGATGGTAAGCAATCCATTCTCACCGGGGATGATCTGGCCAATTATCTCAAAACACTTCAATCCACACAAATAGAAGCTATAGAAATTATAACCCAACCATCGGCCCGGTATGAAGCAGAGGGCAATGCAGGCATTATCAATATCCGTTTACTTAAAGATAAATCCCTTGGGACAAACGCACTGGTAAGCCTCGGACACAATCAGGCTACACATGGCGAAACGAATGTCAATGTAAACCTGAATACCAGAACTGAAAAACTGAATGTATTTGGAAATATCAATTATTCATCGGGTGCCAGCAGTGAATATTCCAATTTTGAAAGAACAACATCGGATCTCTATGCCACCCAAAGCACTACCGGCATTAATTCATGGGATAATATATCCCTTCGGACAGGCTTAGATGTAACAACAGGAACAAATTCTACTATAGGCATCCTCTTTGATGGATACCGAAATGAAAATCCTACTCAACATGATATCTCCTCTATACTCTATCCTGAAGAAGGTGCTCCGCCATCTTCCTTTTTACATGGCAGGAATAGTGTGGATCAATTGAGGGAAAACTATAATTTCAATACAAACTACAGAATGGACAACAAGAACGGTACGGTGCTGAATATTGATCTTGATTATGGTTTGTACTCCAGTGACGGTAATTCCTATCAACCAAATTACTATTATGATCCGTCCACCGGCGAATTGACAGATACAAGGATATTTTCTTCAAATACCTTTACGACCATTGACATAAAAACCATGAAACTGGATTATGAGCTGCCATTGTGGGGAGGGACTGTTGGTACCGGTTTTAAACTTGCCTTGGTCAATACTGACAATACCTTTGAATTCTATGATATCATTGATGGCACGCCTGTTCTGAATACTGATCAGACCAATACTTTTGAATATGAAGAAAATGTGAATGCAGGCTACCTGAGTTATCAAAAACAATGGAAAAAAATCGGCTTGCAGGCCGGAACAAGAATAGAACACACTGCTTCCAAAGGTGAGCTCACAAGTCTTAATTCAGAAAATGGTGAAACCGTCTCGCAGGACTATGTCGATCTATTTCCAAGCGGAGGCATATCCTATCAGCTCAATCCAAAGAATGCATTCAGCCTGAATTATAGCCGGAGAATAGACCGTCCAGGATACCAGGATCTCAATCCTTTTGAATACAAACTGGATGAACTTACCTATCAGAAAGGCAATCCATTTCTGAAGCCTCAATATTCCAACAATATTCAACTCAGCCACACCTTTAATTATACCCTCAATACAACACTATCTTATAGCCATACCAATGATCTGATGGCTCCACTGACCGATACGGCTTCCAATGGCGCAGCTTTTCTGACTACGGAGAACATTGCTGATCAGGATGTATTTTCATTCGGGATTAGCTATCCGTTTTCGGTTGCCAAATGGTGGAATGTCTTTGTCAACACCGGTGTGGCCGATACACACAATGAAGCGGATTTTGGAGAAGGTAAAGTCATAGATATCTCCGCGACCACGTTTAACTTATATGCACAGAACTCGTATATTCTTCCAAAGAATTTTACATTCGAACTCTCCGGCTGGTATAACTCACCGGGGATATGGGGTGGTAATTTCGCAAGTGCCGAAATGTGGTCAATCGACGCAGGTATTCAAAAGAAGATTTGGCAGGATCGCGGTACGTTGAAAATAAGTGTAAGTGATATCTTTAAGACGCAGGCATGGGCAGGAGAAAACAGTTTTGGTGATCTTGCTATGAAAGCTAATGGTGGATGGGAAAGCAGGCAGCTGAGGATAAATTTTACGTACTCGCTTGGAAACACAAATGTCATAGAACAGCGAAAAAGGACCACAGGGCTGCAGGATGAAGCGAAAAGGATTAAGTAAATTAGAAGTTAAAAGTGAGCAGTTAGAAGTGAGTAGTTAGAAGTGATTACTGAGTAGTTTGAAGCTTGAATGATCAGTGATTATTATTACAGCTCCGTAGGAGCGACATGTATGTAGCATTGGATCGGGTAAAGTTATTTAAGCGCCGTAGGTGCGACATTAGGTAAGGAGTCAGAAGTTAGCAGTTGACAATTAGATGTTTGAGTTTTAATCATGGGTATTGACCAGAAAAACCCTCACTTCTTCAATTCGCTTGTTATTGACTTTTTCAATCACGAACCTGTAATCATCCATTTCAAAATCCTTGCCCATCTCGGGAATCTGTCCTGACGTCATAACGATGTATCCTGAAAGCGTTTCATACTCACCTTCCGGAAATTTCAACAAAGGATATTTTTCATTGAGGTAATCGATTTCAAGTCGTGCGGAAAAGAGATATTCACTTTCACTGATTTTTACTTCGGTATAATCTTCTTCATCATGTTCATCCTCTATCTCGCCGAATATTTCTTCTGTGATATCTTCAAGGGTGATGATACCTGCTGTGCCACCGTATTCATCTACTACGACGGCGATATTATTTTTTTGCCTGGTAAACGTGGTCATGATATCCAATACGCCGGTGACTTCGGGTACATGCTGAATAGGGATGATCATTTTCCTTATCTCCTCCGGTTCTTTCAAGAGCGTCTGATGGTGAATATAACCAAGTATGTTGTCTATATCTCCTTGTGAAACCAGTATCCTGGAATGGCGGGTTTCAAAAAATATTTTCTTTAATTCTTCCACTCCATCTTCGACGTCCACATGCACAATCTCCGTACGTGGCACCATACATTCCCTGGCTTTCAGGTTTTTGAGTTGTAATGCATTCTTAAACATATCAGCTTCGAGTTCATCCTGATCCTTGGTCAATGAACCTTCAACATAATCCTGCAGATCAAGGCGTGTAAATGCATCATCTACATTATCCACAGGTGCCCTGAAAATATATTTGAGCAACAGGTTGGAGAAAGACATCATGACCCACACCGGAAATCGCAACAACCCTTGAAAGAAAATCACCGGATAAGAAACAAGTAAGAGGGAACGGTTAGCAAAAGACCGGAAGATGATTTTTGGGAAATATTCTCCCAACAACAAGATGACCACTGTGGCAATGATGGTGACAATGATCAATCGAACCGCCTCCGAAGGGACAAAAGGAATGATCACGGGGCTGATCAACTGTGTCATGCAATACGTATAGATCACCAGCACTATATTATTACCGACCAGCAGTGTGCTGAGAAATTGTTTGGGTTTGTTATAGAATCCTGCGATCAGATTACTGCGCCGCGTTCCTTTGTCACGCTCGATCTCGACGCCAAGTTTGTTGGCGGTGATAAAGGCGATTTCAGCACCTGAAAAGAAGGCGGAAAGAACCAGGGTAAGGAGGATTAAGAGAAGCAGTGAAATCATGTGGA
>JAGOIB010000212.1 GCA_017995875.1 Saprospiraceae bacterium | reverse complement strand
AGTTATCAGGTATTTCATTTCTGCTGTTTGGTTAGCAAATGGCCTTTTCTGCAAAGTGTTAAATCTTGTCCCACGGCATCAGGAGATTGTAGGAAGTATTTTGGGAAAAGAGTATGCAGCGCAATTCACCACCATAATCGGGATTTCTGAAATACTGATGGCAATTTGGATAATAAGCGGTTTCCTTCCAAGACTTAATGCCATTAGTCAAATGGTAATTATCGCAATAATGAACATATTGGAATTTCTCCTGGTGCCTGAATTGCTATTGTGGGGAAGGATCAACATACTGTTCGCATTTCTGTTTATACTTTTGATATTTTACAACGAATTTTACCTCAGGATAAAGCCTTCCAGGCAGACTTAGCATGCTATCATTCCTTAAAAACCATCCGTTTGCAGTTGAAGCTTTTTTTGAAAGTTCATTAGTGCTGACATTTGCGTTACCAAAGGAAAAACTTCTCCATTTGATTCCTGAACACCTTGAATTGGATACGTTCAATGATAAATGGGCTTTTATTGCCGTGGCTATGGTTCAGACAAAAGCACTGCGGCCAAAGGGTTTTCCTGAATTTCTTGGAAATGATTTTTTCCTAATCGGATATCGTGTTTTTGTACGGTACACCAATCTAGAAGGTAGAAACCTAAGAGGACTGTATATCCTCAAATCGGAAACCAATAAAAGGACAATGGAGTTCTTTGGGAATATCTTTACCCATTACAGGTACACCACTACAGATATAACACATACAACTATAAACGGAACAACCAAAATTAAATCCGGTCATTCAGGATTTGAATTACAAGTGGATACTACTGTCATTGAGGATATTAAATTACCTGCCGGCTCTCCCTTTGCTGACTGGAAAGAAGCAAGACGATTTGCAGGACCTTTGCCATTTACGTTTTCATATAATCCTTCCAAAAAACAGATGTTAATCATTGAAGGAGTAAGAGAAAATTGGAAACCGGCACCTGTTCATGTCCTTGATTACCACTTCTCTTTCCTGGATGAGTTGAATGTTGGCGAAACCACGCTTGCGAATGCTTTCATCATAAAGAACATTCCGTATTATTGGAAAAAAGGCAAAATGGAACAATGGACCTAAATAGAAGAAAGTTTCAAGGCGTCCTGAATATATTGAGTTTTAACCGCCATTATTATGTAGTGGGCCTTGCCATACTAGCCCTGTTGTTAGCTAGCCAATTATATGTCGAATGGTCAGGAACTATTTTTTGGTTGATTATATTTTCATTTCTGTATGGGCTCATGATGCCCTTATTTGTTTCGGCCTACGTGTATGACTTTTCAGGATTCTACCATTTTAAATGGCTTGATACTATCCTAACGGACCAGGAAAACTCAGAGCATATTGTCAATATCAATGCCGGTTTTGACGAAACAAGTTTTATCCTTCACAGCAAGTTTCCGGGTGCAGAACTGAAGGTATTTGATTTTTACAATGCTAAACGGCACACTGAACCAGCCATCAAGCGGGCACGCAGGGTGAGTTTGGTCTATCCTGAAACGCAACAGATACCCTCCAATGCAATTCCCATTGAAGAAGGAACCATCGATTTAGTATATCTTTTGTCAGCTGTACACGAAATCAGATCACATGAGGAAAAGGTTCAGTTCTTAAGGGAATGCTATCGAATAACTAAACCATTTGGTAAAGTTATCATGGTAGAGCATCTGAGAGATTTCCCAAATTTTCTTGCTTTCACAATTGGCTTCACCCATTTTTTCTCCAGGGCAGCCTGGAAGAAGGCTTTTAAAGAGGCAGGCTTTTCAACTTTCCAGGAAACAAAGTTTACGCCGTTTATGTCCATTTTCAAGTGCAGTCATTGATTCTCTGAAGCGAAAAAACCGGAATATTAAATGCAAACTCAGCTCAACATAACAGGCTTATTATTGATCGCCTTGGCCCTGATGCATGTCTTTTTTCCTAAGTATTTTAATTGGAAAGAGCAATTAAGCACATTAAGTATCATCAACAGGCAGATGATGTATGTACATTCATTTTTTATTGCATTTGTCGTTATGCTGATGGGACTCCTTTGTCTGACGTCTGCCAGCGATCTTTTAACCACTGCTTTGGGCAAAAGAATTTCTTTGTGGCTTGGAATATTTTGGACCATCCGATTATTGATTCAGTTTTTTGGATACTCCTCACAAAACTGGAAAGGTAAATCGTTTGAAACAACGGTTCATTTTTTATTGTCTTTACTATGGATTTACTTTAGTACAGTATTTTATTTGGCCTTTGGCTATTAACATTCTTCATAACTGCCTTTCCCGGATCTTAAACTCTTCAATATCCACCAGGGTAAGATATTTCCGGATCAGCTCCTCATCAAATTCTGCCTTGTGGTTGATGTCGATGAGTATTTTTCGCTGCGCATCAAGAAGTTCGAGGTAGATCTCCTGGGAATAAGAGAGGGCATTTACACTCGGAGGATCAGGATGCTCAAGATGTTCTTTCAGAAAATTTAATTCAATGTT
>JAGOIB010000008.1 GCA_017995875.1 Saprospiraceae bacterium | reverse complement strand
CCAACCCACCCCAATCCGACCTCAGATTGATAATCTCATCATTAACCCATTGTTGGGACTGCCTGAGCAAGGCAAAAGCATTGTCCCCCTGAATAGCTTCACCAACCGATAGTCTCATATAAGTACGAGGTTTGGCCAGGTATTTAAAATAATGGCCGGCCATAGTGTCGGTATGATCCCAATAATCATCAAGACTCTTGTACTCCATCGCAAAAGGAATCACCGGAATATTTAACTCTGCTGCTACATCAAAGGATCCTTTTTGAAAGGTTGACGTCAAAGGCTGAGAACCCGTTTTTCCTTCAGGATAAATCATAATGGATTTTCCTTCCTTCAGCGCATTATAGATGGCTTCCTTGGAGGCACTGCGGCTACTCTTACTCTCTTTATTGACAAATATAATTCCGGATATCTCAGCTCCTTTTCCAACAAAAGGATATTTACGTACATCAGATCTGCTCACCGGGTTGGCTTCCAGATAGGCGAGGCAAACAAACGGATCAAGGGAAGATCTATGGTTCCCCACGTAGAGGTAATTTCTGTCGTGAGGGAAATGTCCACGCAACTCTACTTTATAATTGAGAATAAAGACGGCAGACTTTGCCCAGATTCTTCTGACACGCAACCTCCACTTGTACCTGTTGACGGGCAGGAGTCCAATCAATACGACAATGATAAAAGCGATCATCGAACTCAATGCAAAAAAGAATAACCTGATATACCCGCGGATCTTATTGCCCAGCATAAAATGGATTTTATTCGATACCTGTAATGACGTTACCTACACTCTTTCTATGATAATCGCAGAAGCACCCCCACCACCATTACAAATGGTAGCAAGTCCATATCTGCTATTATTTTGTTGCAATACACCGGAAAGTGTTGTTATGATTCTCGCACCGGATGCACCAAGCGGATGGCCGAGTGCACATGCTCCACCATTTACATTCACACGCTGATGATCTATGTCAAGCACTTTTTCAAAAGCCATCGGGACAACCGCAAAGGCTTCATTGACTTCAAAATAATCAATATCGTTTTTTGTAAGGCCCGCTCTGTCAAGCGCTTTTGGTGTAGCTAGCGTTGGCGATGTTGTAAACCAAAAAGGATCTTGTTCCGCATCGGCATAAGATACAATCCTGGCGATCGGTGTCAGATTATATTTCTTCACCGCTTCACCGCTTGCCAGCACCAGTGCTGAAGCACCATCATTGATGTTGGATGCATTGGCGGCTGTTACAGTACCATTCGCACCAAAGGCTGGCTTGAGCGAAGGGATCTTATCAAAATCAACCTTGAAGCACTCTTCATCCTGATCGATCAGTAACGGTGCACCTTTACGCTGTGGAATTTCAACAGAAATAATTTCATTTTTAAACCTGTTGTCTTTCGTGGCCGCCTGAGATCGCTTATAGGATTCGATTGCAAACACATCCTGTGCTTCACGAGTGATGCTATATTTTTCAGCAGTGGCATCGGCGCTAACGCCCATTGCGCTCTGACTGTAAACATCTGTAAGGCCATCTTTCGTAAGGCCATCGATTAATTCTGCGTTTCCAAATTTCTGGCCCCATCGGGCACCGGGAATGTAGTATGGAATATTGGACATGCTCTCCATTCCACCAGCCACAATAATTTCAGCCTGGCCAAGTGCTATTGCCTGTGCCGCAAACATTACGGACTTCATGCCGGAGGCACACACTTTATTGACAGTGGTACAAGGAACATTGAAAGGCAATCCTGCTCCAAGGGCAGCTTGTCTCGCCGGAGCCTGACCCAAATTGGCCGAAACCACATTGCCCATAAAAACCTCCTGAACCTGGTCTGGCAGGACGTTGGCAGCAGCGAGAGCTCCCGCAATAGCTTTCGCTCCCAAAGCAGTAGCGGAAAGGCTTGTCAATGAACCTCCAAAACTGCCAATTGGAGTTCGTTTGGCGGAAATTATATATACTTCTTTCATAAAACACGCTCTTTTGAGGCGACAAAACTAAACAATAGCCCCGAAGAACAGTTCAGCCAAATCAAGCCCGTGTCCTAAAATCACAAAATGTTCTATGTTTGCAGCCCGAATTGGGGCTATAGCTCAGCTGGCTAGAGCGCTTGCATGGCATGCAAGAGGTCAGGGGTTCGACTCCCCTTAGCTCCACAACAAGACTCCTCTTTGGGGTCTTTTTTTATGCTCAGCTGCCTGGAGTGTCCCGCAACGGAGTACGGCGGGAAAGTCGTGGGTTCGAGTCCCATTAGCTCCACATCAAGACTCCTTTTAGGGGTCTTTTTTTTTGATATGTAATCAGGATATTTCGTTTACCTTTGGTTCCTTATTGAGGGTACCGTTCAGCGACTGTTTTTTAGCTTGTGCCAATAACGTTTGAAAGCTGCGTAAACTTCAACCAACATCAAAACATTAACTTTTTTTATAAATGAAACTTTTTGTCGCTAAACTGCCTCAGAACGTCACATCAGAACGTCTCAAGGCTATGTTTGAATCCCATGGCAGTGTTATTGATGCCAAGGTTATTACTGATCGCGATACCGGCATGTCAAAATGTTACGGCTTCGTGGATATGGCTACTGATGAAGGTGGCAGAGCTGCAATTGAAATGATCAACGGCATCGAGATGGATGGCAAAGAAGTCCTTGTAAAGGAATCTGACCCGGCTCCTCGCAGCAATGATCGTGGAAGAGGCGGCCCAAGACCTGGTGGCAGACCCCCATTCAACTCCGGTGGAGGAGGTGGCGGTGACAGGAGATCCGGCGGACCTCGCCCCGGTGGAGACCGTTGGGGCGGTGGTGGCGGTGATGACCGCAACAGATCCTCCAATCGTTACCAGGATGACGACCGTCCAAAACGTCGTTACGATGATGACGACGACAAACCAAGACGTAAGAGGATCTAATCGAAGATCTCCTTAGGTTTTCCTAAGACTTATCATAACTGAAATAAAAGCCAGGGGTTCAACATATTGATCCCCTGGCTTTGCCTTTTGTAAAAGTAGTTTCGAGTTTCGAGTTTTCAGTGGCGAGTGGTGAGTCTTTAGTTATAGCAAACTACTAACTACTAACTACTAACTTCTAACTTCTAACTATTTTCCCTTTCCTTGCACAAGGATCAACATGGTATAGAACAGGATCTTGATATCAAGACTGATCGACATATTTTCAATATAGAGGATATCAAATTTCAACCGCTGCAACATCTGATCGATATTGCTGGCGTAGCCGTATTTGACCTGACCCCATGATGTAATCCCTGGCCTGACTTTAAGCAAATGTTTATAGTGCGGCGCTTGCAGCATTATCTGATCAATAAAATATTTTCGCTCTGGTCTTGGCCCTACAAGGGACATCTCTCCAATCAACACATTCCACAATTGCGGCAACTCATCCAACCTCCACTTACGCATCACTGCACCCCACGGAGTACATCGCTCATCCCCATCAAAGGAAAGTTGAGGTGTGTCTCCTTCAGCACCAGTATACATCGACCTGAATTTATGGATCATGAAGGGCTTCCTGTTCAACCCTACCCTCTCTTGCGAATAAAATACAGGCCCCTTTGAGGATAGCTTGACACGGATACCAATGTAAATGAATACCGGCAGGAGAAGAATGAGGCCCACACTACTCACTACAATATCCATCCATCGTTTGACGAGCTTTTCCCAATTGAGCATGAGGCCCTGTCGTATTTCAATCAACACAGCGCCGTACAGGTAATTCATCTTGACAGTACCTAACAGGATATCATACATGTCAGGAATAATTTTAACCAGTACTTCCTCATTGAAATCAAAAAGGATATCGAGGATGCCCTTGAGTTTATTGTGCTCAGAAGTCTCAATGGCAATAAGGGCCTCCTCTACTTCATAGGTCTGAATGATTTCTGCGAGTTGATCTATCATGCCAAGCTTTGGCAAACTTTCTCCAAGGAAATGGCTTCCAATACTATCACTTTCGACATACCCGATCAACCTGTTGCCTAGACTCTTCTTTCGTGCACGGATTTCTTCAAACAGCTCAAAGGCTTTTTGATTGCCACCAATAATAATAGTGGCATATGTAATTTTACCAGCTCTCAATCTTCGGCTGGCGATGGTCAGCAAAACCATCCGGACGATGGCTGTAATACTAAAATGAAAAAGGAATAACCGGAAAAAAGATTGAATGTAATCAGCTACATCCTGTGCCTGGTCATCCAGGATCAACGTAAAAAAAATGATAACCACTCCTGCCAAAGAAAGAAAGAAGGTACGTATCAATGTAGTCAACCTTGACAATCTGTAAATATCCCGGTAACGATCAAATATCCAATAAAAGATGATCCAGGCCAGGGGAACAATCACCAACCCATACCAGAAATTCTGATCATCGATGACGCCATGCTCAAAACTTTTTCCTTCTCCTCTCGCTCTGAAATAGTAGAACAATGCCCATGCTCCCATGGCCGACATGAGGTCAGCGCAGCCATAAAGAAACATGTGAAATCTCCTGATTCTTTTCATTGGCTAGAGGTGCACCACCTTTATATTATCCAGAAAAATATGGTATTCAGGTTCAGTTGAATTACCCGGATAAAGCGATCGAAACAAAATTTTATAGGATTCCAATTGGGATAATACCAATAAATCTGTTAGGTCGATATATAACATATTCCACTCATCACTCGCTTTGACAAGATAAAAGAATCTTGAAAAACTCCCCCCTGTAAGATCACTTCCCAATATACCAATGCTCATATCAACTTCACTTTTGTATCTGAATTCAAGATAGGTTTTCGTACCATCAACCGGCAAATCACCCATGGACAACAGGTGTCCAACCTCTATGAAATAAGCACTCTGGGACATGACGATCTCACCGCAATAATCTCCTTCAAAAGGGTTGGTGGTAGACCTGACCAAATTACTTGCGCTTACGGTATCACGATTATCTACCCAGGGGTTATCCAACTCGAAATCACATAGAAAACTAAAAACAACCTCAGGCTTATATCTGGTCACAGGATTTACTGTAAAAACACTTCCCGGAGATGCATTCAGGTCTGTCGTATATTCTTCAAACATTGGGTAGGCAATGGCATCATCCAGGATACCATTATTTCGAATGCCCGGCAGAAATCTAAAATGCGTAAGGCCTTCATCGAGAAAATTGACGGCTACAGGAGGTGTAAAGGCACCAAGAAAAGTATTGTTGTTATAATACACCCAAACTTCTGTAATCTTATTCTGGGCAGATCCCTGACCAGGTTCAATCTGAAAATCAAACGGCTGAAGTTCAATCCTGGTAGGCAGAGGCTCAGATGGATTGATAATATCACATCCAATAAATGACATACAAATACTCAGCCAAAGCAACTGTACAATATACCTTCTCCCGCTATACTTCATGTCTGCTGATTTGATCCATTATTTGCGAAGCTACTTTTACCGCCCTTGCTCCTTGTTCAAACGTAACGCCGGAAGTGGAATTGTTCCTGATAGCCTCACAAAACTCAGATAACTCTGCCTCAATCGCATTATGCTTTGTAACCGACGGATTGTCAGCTGCAATCCAGCGGTTACCATCGGGCAATTCAAGTTTCATTGTCATCATATCAGATGGTTCTGTATGAAATAATTTTACTACCTGCACTTCCTGTTCTAAAAAATCGATGGCCATATATTGATCTCGTTGAAACAACCTCAGCTTACGCATTTGTTTAAGACTGATCCTGCTGGCGGTAAGGTTGGCTACAGCATCATTTTTAAAGGTAATCCTTGCATTGCAGATGTCGGCCGATTTACCGGCGACACCGACACCATTTGCCTCGATATGATCTACTTCTGCATCCACCATCGATAAAACAATATCAATATCATGGATCATCAGGTCCATGATGACAGGAACATCCATACCACGGGGATTGAACGGCGCAAGGCGATGCGCTTCAATAAAGACAGGTTTATGGATACCCATTTGTCTGGCAGCAATGAAAGCAGGATTGTAACGCTCCACATGACCCACTCTTCCTACAAGTTTTTTCTCTGCCATTTTTTCAGCAAGCCATTGGCTTGTATCAGGATGGTCCGTTAATGGTTTTTCAATAAAGAGATGTTTATCTGATTCAATTGCCGAGACAGCCAATGCATAGTGACTCGGCGTAGGAGTAACAATACACACTGCCTCCACTTCATTCAATAATGAATGAAAACTATTGAAGGCCTGAACAGAATATTTTTCAGCTATCTCTTTTGCGCGAACCGGGTCGGCATCATAGAAACCAACAAGCTTAAAACCACTGATCCTGCCGATGCATTCAATGTGAAACCGACCAAGATGCCCTGCTCCGACTACCCCAATACGGATAGGATCCAATTGATCCTTAGCCTCCAGATTATTCATACGTTAAAATTGTGCATCCGTGATTAAGAAAAAGAGATCTGCTTCAATGTACAAGGGCAGATCGGGATGTAATTACTGAATATACGTGTTTGCCTTTCCAAGCGCTTCATTTAAACCGGATGGATTGGTTCCACCTGCAGAAGCGAAGAATGGCTGTCCTCCTCCACCTCCATTAATGGATCTGGCCAATTCCTTGATGATAGTGCCTGCGTGAAGCTTTGCTGACTTGACAAGATCTTCACTGATATAGAGCATGAGCTGGGCTTTTGCTTCTTCCTTTGATCCCAACAAAACGAATGAATTGTTTCCCAATTCGTTGCCCAATTGAAAAATCAGATGTTTTAAAAGTTTCTGATCTGTGATTTCAACCTCTGCACTTATCAACCGGATTCCATTTATTTGTTGAACAGCAGTGAGCAACCTGCCCTTGACAGCCAATGCTCTATCCATCTCAAACGATTCGATTTGCTGATTCAGTTCTTTTATTTCACTTAATAATTCCCGAACAGCTTTCACCGGATCAGCAGGATTTTTCAATTCTTGTCGTATGAGATGCAATTGACTGAATTGGTCATTGATATAGTTTTCTGCTGCTACGGCCGTCACGGCTTCAATGCGTCGTACACCCGCGGCAACTGCAGCTTCACTCGTTATTTTGAAAATGCCTATCCTGCCAGTTGATGTGACATGACAACCTCCACAAAGTTCTATTGAATAAGCAGGGTCGAATGTAATCATGCGAACATGCTCACCGTATTTCTCACCAAACAACATTCTGGCACCGGATTTTTCGGCTTGCTTGATTGGAATATTACGGTCTTCAACAAGTCTGATATCTTCTCTTATTTTTTCATTTACCCTTGATTCGATTTTAAGGATCTCTTCCGGCGTAACCTTGGAAAAATGCGAAAAATCAAAACGCAGATAATTTTCATTGAGCAATGAACCTCGTTGCTGAACATGATCGCCAAGTACTTCCCTCAGTGCTGCATGAAGCAAGTGTGTAGCCGAGTGATTATTTTCAATCAACCTTCTACGTCTTGCATCGATGTCCGTTGTAATGCTTGCTGTTAGTACCTGAGGAAGCCTATTGACAATATGGATCGGAAGGTCATTTTCCTTGATCATGTCAATCACTTGCACTGCCTCCGAACCAAAAGACAACGTCCCGATATCTCCTACCTGACCACCGCCTTCCGGATAAAAAGTAGTGCGATCTAAAACAACCTGGAAATGCACGCCATCTCTGTCTTCAATCTGCCTGTATTTTACAAGTTTGCTTCCTTCTATTTTGTCATGGTCATATCCATCAAATAATGGACTCTTGTCAGTAGCATTTATTTCAATCCAATCGCCCGCAGTGACAGTTGCATCAGACCTTGATCGCTGCTTCTGCTCTTGCAGTGCTTTTTCGAAACCCTTCTCATCAATCGACCAACCATTTTCATTGGCCATCAATCGTGTAAGATCTACCGGGAAACCATACGTATCAAATAACTCGAAAGCATCCTTTCCTGATATGATATTGTTGTTTGCTTTTAATGTTTCAAATCGTTTGATACCACCTTCCAGTGTGCGTAGAAATGAAATCTCTTCCTGCTCGATCACTCTTTTTACAAAATCCCGTTGCTCCCAGAATCCCGGGAAAATATCTTTGAAAAAATCAGCCATCAGTGGGACGAGGCGATGCATCAAAGGTTCTTTTGTCTGAAGAAAAGTGTAGTAATAGCGTACTGCCCTTCTCAATATTCTGCGCAGCACGTATCCTGCTCCGGTATTGGAAGGCATCTCACCATCCGCAATACCAAACCCTACTGCCCTGACGTGATCAGCCAATACCCGCATGGCAATGTCAGACATTACATTACCTGAATAATCATTACGATAAGCAATACCGGTAGCTTGTTCCAGGAAATAGATATAGGGTGCAAAAATATCAGAATCATAGTTTGAGGTTTTACCCTGGATGACGCGCACCAATCGTTCGAATCCCATTCCGGTATCAACGTGTTTTGCAGGTAATGCTTCAAGTGAATTATCCGCCTTTCTGTTGAATTGAATAAAGACAAGATTCCAGATTTCAATGACACTTGGATGGCCTTCATTGACCAAAGCCTGGCCAGGAACCAAAGCCCGTTCAGCATCACTACGCATATCAACGTGGATCTCCGAACATGGACCGCAAGGTCCGGTATCCCCCATTTCCCAAAAATTATCTTTCCGGCCATACGAGAGAATTCTATCCTTTGGCAGCCATTCTTCCCACAATTGACGGGCTTCTGTATCCTCCGGCAAACCATCTTCAACATCACCACCAAATACACTTACATAGATCCTGTCAACAGGCAATTGAAGTCTTTCAGAAAGTAATTCCCAGGCCCAGGCAATTGCTTCTTTTTTGAAATAGTCTCCAAAGGACCAGTTGCCCAGCATTTCAAACATGGTATGATGATATCCATCACGACCCACTTCCTCAAGGTCATTATGCTTTCCACTCACACGAAGGCACTTCTGAGTGTCTGCTATGCGTTTGTAGACTGGTGGTTTATGCCCAAGGAAATAATCCTTGAAAGGGTTCATGCCCGCATTTGTAAACATCAGGGTCGGGTCATCCTTGTTGACCATAGGTGCTGATGGCACGATCCTGTGTTGCTTTTCTTCAAAAAAGGCTAAAAATATACCTCGAATTTCGTTGGCTGTTTTGGCCATAATTTATTTTGGTTGCGTTAAATACAGATTAATATAAATTATTATATATCCATTCAGCTGAAGCACTGTACGTATTGTAATTAATATTGATATATAATAAAACGTTAAATGTTTTGTAAACAGATCCTCAACGACTATCTTCGCCAACGATCCCATCAGACTATTCTTCAAGAACCCCGTTTAAAAGGCGAGGTCAAAATTAGTCAAATCAGGTTATTTCATGGCTGGAAAGAAGTACGTTTACAACGAAACCACACTATCCTTTGAGGAATACCGTACACCGGGCAAGTTCAGATTGCTCACCTTGTTCGGCTATCTCTGTGCAACGGTAGTCACATCGGCCGTATTCTTCTTTCTTCACAACACTTATTTCCCAAGCCAGAAAGAACTTAGCTTGATGCGGGAAATGGACCAAATGAAATATCATTTCGAGACCCTCAGTGAGCAAATAGATGAAATGTCCTCTGAATTGGCTGTAGTTCAGGATCGTGATGCAGGTATCCACAGATTTATGCTTGGTATGGATCCAATAGATGAGGCGGTATGGGAAGGTGGTGTCGGTGGTAGTGATAAATATGCGAATATCTATAAGTACCCAAATTCAGGGAAAGTATTGGTTGAAACACAGCAGAAAGCTGATAAACTGATGCTACAGTTGAAGATTCAGAAAAATTCGCTGGATACCATTCTTAAAAGAGCCAACTCCAGGGCTGAAATGCTTGCGAACATTCCAAGTATCAAACCTGTCCGTATTGATTTGTTGAGTAAGAATCTCAATGCAATGTCCGGCTATGGTATCAGGCTACATCCAATTTATAAAGTGGACAGGATGCACGCAGGCCTGGATTTTACAGCTCGTATCGGCACCCCTGTTCAGGCAACAGGTAACGGTAAAGTCATCAAAGCTGAGCATGAGCTTGGCGGATACGGTAATGTTGTCGTGATTGATCACGGTTTCGGTTATACGACCTTGTATGGCCACCTGTCAAGCTATAGCGTGAAAGTAGGTGACGTCATACAGAAGGGCCAGACCATCGCCAAAGTAGGCAGTACCGGCACTTCCACAGCTCCACACCTGCACTACGAAGTCCGTCTTAAAGGTGATCCCGTGGACCCTATCGTCTATTGTATGGATGATCTTACTCCTCAGGAATACCAGATCCTGGTTCAACGGGCCGCCTTAGAGAATCAATCCTTCGATTAAAACGAGTATCGAGTGTCGAGTGTCGAGTATCGAGTGTCGAGTGTCGAGGGACAATTGACGATTTGCCCCTAAATCCCCTAAAGGGGACTTGACATTTACAACTTATTACATACGATTTGCGATTTCTCTTCTGCTGTCTCCCTACTGCTGACTGCCGGTAGCCAGTTGCTGACTGCCTACTGCTAACTTCTAACTTCTAACCATAAACTACTTCACAATTCTTTGTAACCACATTGACGGAAAACCCTTATTTTGAGGTACTAATGAAGTACTTATAAAGTTTTATCGTTATATTTCAGTTTTGAAAAGAGGCAGTTTACACTTTTTGGTTAGCTACCATTCCGATGGCTAAAATAATTTGACCAATTCTTGTAAACTGTTGACTGCAAACCGTCAACGGAGAATGAAATCGATTGATACCCAAAACCTGGACAAGCTTTACTACACTATTGGTGAAGTAGCAGATATGTTTGAAGTTTCCCGCTCCCTCTTACGCTATTGGGAAAACGAATTTTCTTTTCTGACCCCAAGAAAGAATAGAAAGGGAGACCGGCTATTTACAAAAGAAAATATCCAGCAAATTCAGATCATCTATAATCTGGTGAAGGAACGTGGTTTCACATTGGAAGGGGCTAAACAGGAATTGCGAAAGGAAAAAAATACACTTGGGGAACAATTCGACCTCGTAGACCGACTGAAAGTCATTTTATCAAAACTCAAAGACCTGGACAAAAAATTATCTTCCTGACCATTCAAGCTTCATTGTTTCTCGACACTTATGCTTGTTTCGCAAAATTCGATTTCAGCAGGATCATTCGAAGCAATGACCAATGTTTGACCCGCTTTTAGTTCCTTCATTAACGTATAAAACCATTTCTTTCCCTGGACATCAAGATTTGACCCGGGTTCATCTAAAAGGATCAGTGGTCGATCATCAAGTAACGCCAGTCCAAGCTTGACGCGTTGTTTCATGCCGGAGGAAAAGGTTTTGATTTGTCGTTCAGGATGAAAAGGATATTGGAGCTTTGATTTCCAGTGCGCATATCCTTCAAAAGCCTTTAACAATCCAAGGCTATGATGAAGGGTAAACAATTCAGGTAAGTTTAGTTCTTCGATAACCGTATTGTAGGGCGCAACAAAATGTACGTGTTTATACACGGCTTCTTCTTCAATTATGTGACCCTGAATGGAATATTGGACTTGTCCGGTTGTAGGCAATAATCCTCCTGAAAGAATTTTGAGTAAAGTCGATTTCCCCGATCCATTGGCTCCGGTAATAGCCTGACAACTACCGGACTTAATTTGAAAAGTCAGTTCCTGAAAAACAATTCGTTGATTAAAAGCTTTACTCAGCTTTTGTATAGACAGATCCATTGACCGGATTATGTGCCCTGAAGCCTCGCATGATACCTCTTTCTGCCTGATCGACAAATTCAAGAATGAGTTCCCTTTCAGGAGAGACAGGTATAGTTTCTTTGAGGACAGAAACCGCCTGGGAAATATTATATCCTCTGACGAATAATACCCGATAAATATCCTGGATGGCGTGTATTTGCTCCTGTGTAAATCCCCTACGCTTCAATCCTGTCACATTGACACCGACAAAAGACAGGGGTTCACGTGCAGCTTTAACAAAAGGAGGGATATCCTTTCGTACAAGCGATCCACCGCCCACCATTACATGATCACCAATCTTGACAAACTGGTGAACGGCCACAAGGCCACCCACTACGACATGATGACCAATGTGTATATGGCCTGCGAGATTAACATTATTGGCAAGAATAGTATGCGGCCCGACTATGCAATCATGTGCTACATGGACATACGCCATCAGCAGACAATTGTCACCAATCGATGTCTTGAAACTGGCCTTTGTTCCACGATTGATTGTACAATATTCCCTTATAGTTACATTATTACCAATTTCCAGTGTAGAACTTTCACCGCCAAACTTTAGGTCCTGAGGGGCTGCCCCTACGACTGCACCAGGATACACATTGCAATTGCTTCCCATCCTGGTACCATTCAGAATATTGGCATTGGAGCCGATGCGGCATCCATCACCAATGACAACATCCTCTTCGATAGTTGTGAAAGGACCTACCTGGACGTTATGCCCTATTTTTGCGTTTCGATGAATGTTATTCATTAGGCGTTTGATTTCGGACGATTTGTGCGGTTAATTCTGACTCGGAAACCAATTTACTTCCGACATAGGCAGTACCATACATTAGACAAATTCCTCTGCGCACTGCTGATAATAATTCCATCTTGAGGATCAACTGATCCCCGGGACTGACTTTATACTTGAACTTGGTATTATCAATTTTAAGTAGAAGTGTCCCCCAATTTTCGGGATCTTCGACTTTGGAAAGTACAAAAACCCCGCCAACTTGCGCCAGGGCTTCAATCTGAAGAACGCCCGGAAAAATAGAATTGCCTGGAAAATGACCCTGGAAAAAAGGCTCGTTGAAGGTGATATTTTTTACCCCAACGATATAATTGTCGGTCATCTCGATAATCTTATCGACCAACAAAAACGGATACCTGTGAGGCAATAATTTTCGGATACCTTCTATGTCGAACAATGGTGGTTGGTCAGGATCCACTTTTGGTCTGCCTTTTAATTTCCGTTGCTCAACAAGCTTCTTCTTCAAAAGTTTTGTAAACTCGATGTTCGCAGTATGTCCGGGTTTACGAGCTACAATTTTTCCCTTTATTGGCTTACCCAGCAAAGTTAAATCGCCAATGACATCCAGCAATTTATGCCTGGCAGGTTCATTTTCGTATTTTAATGAAGTGGTGTTCAGGATACCTGTTTTTTCCACTTTGATACTCTGCTTACCCAGTTTTTTAGCCAACCTGTCCAGTTCATCCTGCTCCATCAACCTATCGGCAATCACGACTGCATTATCGAGGTCTCCACCTTTTATAAGGTTTTGATCAAATAATACTTCCAATTCGTTGATGAAAACAAACGTCCTGCAGGGGGCAATCTGCGTAGCGTAATCCTCGATATTATGGAGACTTGCATATTGGTGTCCAAGGATTGGAGAATTAAAATCGATCATTGCTGTGATTTCAAACTTGTCACCAGGCAATGCTAATAATTCGGTGCCTGTCACTTCATCCCTAAAGGAGATAGGCTCTATAATTTCAAAATATTCACGATCCAGATGTTGATCAACAATCCCAGCCTTGAGTATCCCTTCTACGAAATGGGACGCACTTCCATCCATGATGGGTATCTCAGGTCCATTGACTTTGATCAATACATTATCGACACCGGTTCCTGTAAGCGCAGAAAGGACATGCTCTACAGTACTGATTTGAGCTTCACCATTGCGGATGGTTGTTCCGCGATTGGTGGACACAACTTGCATCACATCAGCCATAAGTATTGGCTGATCTTCCATATCCACACGCATGAAGCGAATGCCATGGTTTACTTCGGCTGGTTCAAATTCAATAATAACTGCTTTGCCGGTATGAAGACCAACCCCTTCAAGGCTGAACGATCGGGCTAATGTCTTTTGTTTCATATGCTATTTGCTTTTAACGCGGCAATTTGCTTTTCAAGTTCCTCGATTCGCTTCATATAGTCCGGTAATTGCTTAAAAACCGCATACGATTTAAGATAATCATTATACTGAATGGCCGGTGACCCGAAAAGCCGGGTACCTGCTGTAAATTTCCCACTCGTAACACCACTTTGCGCCTGGATTTCCACTCCATCGGCTATACGGATGTGACCAACAATACCTACCTGGCCTCCAATCCTAACATTATCTCCTATGGTTGAACTTCCTGCAACTCCTGCCTGTGCTGCAATAACTGTATTCTCGCCAACATTTACATTGTGTGCGATCTGAACGAGGTTATCAATCTTCGAACCATTACCGATTTCTGTGGCGTTCAAAGTACCACGGTCGATCACTGCATTAGCTCCAATCTCCACATCATTTCCGAGGATAACCTTACCGACATGATTGATCTTGACATAATGTCCATTTTCATCCGGCCGATAACCGAATCCGTCACTTCCAACGACAGCGTTTGCATGAATAATGCACCTGTTGCCTATAATCGTGTTTGGATAAATTCTGGCTCCGGGATAAATGATGACATCTGTTCCAATCCTGGTATTGTGTCCAATGAATACCTGTGGATAAAGTATGCTATTTGCTCCGATAATCACCTCATGTTCGACCACCGTAAATGCGCCAATAGAGACATCCTTTTCTTCATTAAAATCAGAATGTACAACAGCCAGTTTGGATATGCCTGGTTTAGGAATTCCATTTTTACTAAACCGTTCGATAAGGATCATCATGGCCCCATACACATCCCTCACTTTGATCATCGAAGCCTGGATGGGAGACCTGGGTATAAAATCTGTAGGAACAATCAACACACTGGCATTGGTGGTATAGGCGAATTCTTCATATTTTGGATTAGCCAAAAATGTTACGGTTCCGGGGATACCTTTGTCAATCTGTGAGGGCCCATGAATTTTCCTGTCACCATCTCCAATAAGCTCACCCTGAAGCAGCTCGCACAATTGTGCAGCATTGATTATCATGGCGCAAAATTAACATTCGCAGGATATCTGTACTAGAATAAGCTCAATATATTCACCTAAATATTCAAAATAGAATAGGCTATATATAGTGCCAAAAACTGATATATCAGCTACTCTGTATAATTTTAGGCCATGGCAAAGAATAAAAACACAGGTAAAAAGCCCTCCAAAGGCGGAGACAAACAAAAAAAATATGCTATACAAAGACTTGACAGTCAGGACTGGAAGTATATAATAGGCATCCTGGCCCTGACCTTTGTTGCATTTATTCCTGCCCTGACAAACGATTTCGTCAATTGGGATGATGACTACAATCTGGGAAATAACAACAATACAGCCCTGCTCACCTGGGACAATATTGTCAATATCTTCAAAGAACCGGTTATCGGAAACTATAACCCCCTGCCTATTCTGACCTTTGCCATCGAAAGATCGATTTTTGGGCTTGACCCGACCATATATCATGTCAATAACGTCCTGCTCCATCTGGTATGCGTCTTCTTTATATACCGGATTTTCAGATCACTTAATCTTACCACTTTAGCCGCAGCTGCCGGTTCCTTATTATTCGGCATCCATCCTATGCGGGTGGAATCGGTAGCCTGGGTAACTGAACGAAAAGATGTTCTTTTCGGCGCTTTCTTCCTTAGTGCTCTGTGGCTTTACATCCACTACGTCAAATCAGGTTATGCTAAAAAATATTTTTACGCCGCCCTTGGCTTGTTCTTCTTTTCACTACTCGCCAAAATTCAGGCTGTGAGTCTTCCATTGACGATGTTGTTGGTTGATTACTATTTCCGGAGGCCTTTGAATTTTAAACTGGTGCTCGAAAAGTGGGCCTTCTTTACATTGTCCTTATTGATTGGATTAGTAGGAATCTATTTTCTGCAAGACCAGGGATCGATCAACGACGCTACGACATACACTCTTTTTCAAAGATTAATGATCGGTGGATATTCGTTAGGTGTATACCTGATCAAATTTATTTTCCCATATGAAATGTCACCATTGTATCCTTATCCTGCCATCTTGCCATGGCAAGTCTATTTAGGCCCAATAGCCGTATTAGCTATTTTAGGATTTTCTTACGTCGCTTACAAGAAGGACTGGAGACCCTACCTTTTTGGCTCACTGTTTTTTCTTTTCAATATCATGTTCGTACTACAAGTGGTAGGAGCTGGCCAGGGATTTCTTGCTGATCGCTTTACGTATATCCCATATATAGGCTTAATGTTTATGATGGTTTATGCAGGCCAATCCCTGATGAAAGATAATCAGCGATCCGGCAAGCTTGCCATGTATGGTTTTGGTGGTCTGATGATCCTTTTCTTTATCATGACATGGCAACAAAATAAGGTTTGGACGGATAGTGATACCCTATGGACACATGTGCTTAAGCATGAGGATAAAACTTCACTTCCCTATCGTAACAGAGCTAATTACAGGCGTGATCAGGGCCGTACAGAAGAGGCACTTGCTGATTACAATTCAGCCATTACACTCAAACCGGATGCCGCTTTGTATAACTCGCGTGCGAAATTGTATTTCAACCTAAAACAATATCAACAATCCCTTGATGATTACAACCGGGCTATCGCCATGGATAGTACGGAAGGGGAATTTTATATTAACCGTGGAGCGGTCTTCGCTTTGTCAAATGATTTACCCAGAGCTCTTGAAGATTTCAACAAGGGACTCAAATTGGATCCGGATCATGCCAATGGCTATAAAAACAGATCCCTTATCTATCAGTCTTTTGGTCAATGGGCAAATGCAGAATCCGATATCTCTGCATACCTGAAGATGCACCCTGAAGATGCAGACCTTTGGTATGAACGTGGACGTATCAGGAATGTCCTTAATAAACCAAAAGAAGGGCTTCCTGATCTTGACCGTGCTATTCAATTGAACAACAAACAGGGATTATATTACTATGAGAAAATGAAATGCCTTTTGTTGCTGGGACAGAAAGACCAGGCCAGGCAATTACAACCAATCATTCAGCAATTTGGTATTGTAGTTGAACCTGAAGTTGCAGCTAAACTAAACGAATAGAACTTCACCCTTACAGCTTCATCCGTAAAATATATGTTGACCCGGCTTATCATTCGAAACTATGCTATCATTCCGGAACTGGATATTTCCATCCAGCCTGGACTCACGATTATAACCGGTGAAACAGGGGCTGGAAAATCAATACTGCTTGGTGCCCTGGGCCTTGCGTTGGGTCGGCGTGCTGATTCAAAAGTATTACCCGACGAATCCTTGAAATGTATTGTTGAAGCACACTTTTCCTTAAAGGATGAAATACTCAAACCGCTCTTTACAAGAGAGGGATTAGATTTCGATAACCTCCTTATATGTCGAAGGGAAATCAGTGGAGGTGGCCGGAGTCGTTCGTTTATCAATGATACGCCTGTCTCCCTTAAAGCCCTGCAAGAAATTACGGGTTATCTGATTGAGCTCCATCATCAACATGATAATCTTGCTCTTCAGTCAAAAGATTACCAGGTCAACGTACTGGATACCATCACGGAATCCTTACCCATTTACAAGGAGTATGTCACGTTGTATCAGCAACTCAATGCGGCTAAAAATGAATTATCCAAAACTGTGGAGCTTGAACAATCTTCAGCCCGCAGGAAAGAATTTATTTCATTCCAAATTGATGAGCTTGAAAATGCGAAGCTGACAAAAGGTGAAATGCAAACCCTGGAAGAATCTCAGAACATGCTTGAACATGCTGAGGCAATAGATCATGTGTTGGCACATCTGGAATCAGCCTTGAATGCAGGTCCTCATTCGATGAATTCACAATTGACGGTGCTCATCAAACAAATAGAAGGCATCCGAAAGGTGTATCTACCAATTGGTGAAATCGGGGACCGGATAGAAGCTCTCCGTGTAGAAGTACAAGATCTGACACTCGAAGTAGGTCGAATGGAAGGCCCGGGGCAAAAGGATCCTGCCAAGCTCAACAGGGTTCACAACAGGCTAAATCAATTGTATGGCCTTGTCAAGAAATACCAATGCAAGGATGAATCACAACTGATGGAAGTGTATCAGTCACTTAAAGGTGAATTGGCATCGCTTTCATCTGTCAACGAGCAAATCGCAGCCTTAGAAAATCAGATTAGTAAAATAACCCTTGACGTTTCGGAGAAAGCGGACAAGTTGTCTAAAAAAAGAAAAGCAGGCGCTAAAAAACTTGTTCCAAAAGTTATCGCACTGCTCCATGAACTTGGAATGTCGAATGCTCAGTTTGATATCGAGCTGAATTCACTTTCAGTTCCGGGAGCACATGGATCAGATGACGTTAATTTTATTTTCTCCGCCAACAAAGGTGTTGCACCATTGCCGCTTCAAGCAGTGGCATCAGGTGGAGAGCTGTCAAGACTTAGCCTTGCGCTAAAATCAATCTATGCTGCCCAGGCACAATTGCCTACTATAATATTTGATGAGATAGATACCGGTATTTCCGGAGAAGTAGCTTGGCGTATGGGCCAACTCATCAGATCCCTGGCTAAAGGACACCAGATTCTGATGATCACACACTCACCACAGATTGCAGCGCATGCCAATATCCAATACCATGTTTCCAAAGTGACTGAAGGTGATAAAGACGTTTCAGCCATACAGCATCTGACTCCTCCCCAGCGATTGATTGAAATTGCCAAAATGTTAAGTGGTGACCCTCCTTCAAAAGCTGCGTTATCCAATGCAGAAAGCCTTGTAAAAGCTGTAAAAAACTAATTGCCAGATTATTCCTGATCTTCTATGACGCTTGTCCTGATCGGATTGTCAGGTTTGTCATGATAATCATCATTCATCGAGTGACGTGGTAATTCAATAAAGAAGGTTGTCCCAACGCCCTTTTCTGTTTCAAAATAAATCCGTCCATCAAAGGACTGAATAATATCAGAGCAGATGGCAAGGCCAAGTCCCATTCCTGAAGACTTGGTTGTAAAATTGGGATAGAACACTTTCTCCCGCATCGATTCGTCAATACCAACACCATTGTCATGAATCGAAATGATGACATTCTCATTGGAATAATTCAATTTTATATGGATAAGGCCCCTCCTTGATTTTGGGATAGCCTGTATAGCATTCTTCACGATATTGTTCAGGACACGTATAATCTGGCTTTTATCCGCAAACACAAATAAGTCATTGATTGGAACTTGCAACTGAATGTCCATATCCTCGCGCTTGCGGAACAGATCATGCACAGAAGCAACTACGTCATTGATTACGAATACCTCATTCATCGCCTGAGGCATTTTAGCATAACTTGAAAATTCGGAAGCAATGTGTGTGAGGTTATCAATCTGTTCAATCAAAGTCTTGCTGACTCGCTTTATCATGGATGGCAGATCCGTACCTTCTTCTCTTGCCGCATGTTCGAGATATTGTATACTCAGCTTCATGGGCGTGAGCGGATTCTTTATTTCATGGGCTACCTGCTTGGCCATTTCTCTCCATGCGGTATCCCTCTCCGTTTGCGCGAGGAGCAAAGCACTTTCATCCAGCTTGGTGACCATACTGTTATAATCGCGAATGAGTTCTCCTACTTCATCATCTATAGCCCACTGGATGGTTTCGTTCTTTTTACCCAATCGAATTTTCTTGAGCTTCTCACTGAGCTGAGCTACAGGACCGGTAATGGATCTGCTCATCAAGACGGCAATACCAATCGCTATCAAAAAAATAAAAACGTAAGCATTGAGCAGGGTCATAAAGAAAGCAGAGCCGGGGTCTCCTCCTTCACTTCCGGCAGCAAACAACTCAGTCAATTCAATATAACCTGATTGCTTCGCTCCATTATGAATACTAACATAACCAACATCACTTAGCCGCCTGGGGCTCTCATTATCAAAATGTGTTCCTGTCAGGTAATAATCTCTCGAGCCTGCATCCAGAATCATTTTTGGTAGAAATGCCATTTTGTTGGCTATTGGATGGCTATTTCCATCTGCATTGTCTTGCTGGTTGATGAGATTTCCTTCCGGATCATAGATTTTATTGGTAGCACTGTTTGCAGCTGCAATCCGAGATGCCTGCCGCATATTCTCCGGAGATATCGATTGACGTATCATACCCGCTATATTGCGAAGACGCTCATCATAACGCCTCACTTCGTCTGCCCTACTGTTGGTACGGATATAATATACCGTCAGCAACCCAACAATGACAAAGGTGAGAATGATAATAATAACAACGGCTAACTGAATTTTATTTCGAAGGGAAGGCCTGGGTGAAATGGTCAATTCCATATTCTTTGGCAGGAAACCAAACACTGCATTCAACCCGGCCAGGATAAATAGCAAGAAACTAAAGACTGTAAATATTAATGAAAAAAGAGAAACTACCTCATTGACACCTTCCACTTTCTTCCCTATCAGGATGACACGTTCTCCATGATCGCGCAAGCCAATATCTGTCCGGTCATTTGCTGTGGCGAGTTCAAAAAATTCTCCCGGTTCTGTCCTTGTAAATTTGGGTAGGACAAGCGGATAATCATATCGGTGAGAGAAAATCAATTGCCCTTCACGATAAATCCCCATGCTGTATTTCCTGGGCAAATTTGGCAGCCATTCGTTGATATCCTCCTCTGATCTTTCATTCATCCCAAAACTGCCCGGTATTTCCTGGATAATATCTGTACGGGCAATTTTTTCAAAATCCTTTTGATACTTATACAGCACCAAAGCAGTCATTGCTGAAATGGCAACCAACCAACTCATCACCCAGATGACAGATTTATTGCCCTGTTCAATATACAGATCAAGTAATGTCATGAGGATGAACACCCCAAGATAAAACCCAACAAAAGGAATATCAATTTTGATAAGATGAATCAAGGGTAAACTGATAACACCCGCCATCAGCAAGGCTATCATGCGCTCATAAAAATTGGTTGTATAAAAAATGGCCCTGGTGACGATCTGAAAAGAGAAAGAAAATACACCCATCACGATAAGGCCACAAGCGAGGATGGACAAAAAGTGATGTATATCAAACAAAGATATCTCCCCGAGATCCAGCCTGAAATTGCTTTGACCAACCACCTGGCGCAATATCCATGCCGTCAGGCCACACAACATAATCACCACCACATAATGACTTGTAGTCATCAATCTGTCTGCCCATCTTTTCTTCACAGAAGGAATAAATACATTGCTGATGCCTGCCTGTAAATCTCTGCTGTATATCTTGCTCGCCAACGTGCACAACCATAGAAATATGGTACTGTCGATCAACAAATCCATAGTGGAATATGGAAATTCAATATTCTGAATGATCGGGCTCAGGAGCGAAAGCTGATCAAAAAAATCATGGTATGGAATATACAAGGAACCCATGCGAAGGCCGAGCACAAAGAGTACCTGAAGTAAAATTTTATTGAGATGCGATACCTGCGCCTCAGGTCTGTTGTTGATCCAATAAATCCAGGCCATACTAATAGCCCAGAAAAACAGCGTACATAATATCAACATCAGGGACTGCATGAAAAAGGAAAACTCCCTCGTCAACAACACGATATGTGCGATTGGAGAGCCATCGATGCTTCGTATCAGTATTGCATTGTCCGGAGAAGGGTGTCCAAATTTATAAGGCGTTACGCCAATGCTGTATGCCTGTTCCTGCTCAGGGAGAATGGGGATTTTAAAATACACCTGGAGTAGTTCCTGGCCATCGGCTATCTCCGTCTTTTTTACGTAATAATCCTGCCGGTGATCCCTTATGACACAAGGGATACTTGCAAACTCCTTGTGCAGGGGATCAATAATCAATCCAGCCTTAGACCAAAAAATAAGGCTGTCATTTTGGTAGAGATAAACTGTAAATGCTTGCTGGCTTAACTTTTCAATCTGGCTCACCAGGTCATTGGAGAGTATTTTGTCAGATTTCTGAACAGACCTTATTTGACCAATCCAATCTCCTTCACGAAGCTGGTGAACAGCTTCGGTTTCCATATCCTGAATACTATCCTCTATCTGCTGGGCAAAGTGCGTCCTGTCATAGGAAAGGTGGTCAAATCCAACCAGGGCAAGCAATGCTAAAATGCATCCTCCTGCCATAAGCAGATACCTGTATACTATAGCGTTGCCATGCATATTATCACATAAAGATAATATTTAATAAATAATATATTAACTATCACTTGTTTGCAGTAAAACTAAAGTGATACCAGGCATTCAACGGGCTAAAAATTACCAGGAACGAACTTTTACCTCCACTCCATCGTTACAAACTCGCATCTGTGGTGAATCTATCGCTCCTTGAAAGAGGAGAGGAAAGTCCGGACAGCGTAGAGCACCGTACCATCTAACGGATGGGATCCGTCCCAGGCGGAGACAGAAAGTGTCACAGAAAACTATACCGTCCTGCTGCAGAGTGGGATAAGGGTGAAAACGTGTGGTAAGAGCGCACGCATGGTCCGGGCAACCGGCCATGGGATAAACCTTACGGGCTGAAATGTCATGTACACTTCAATTCCCAAACCAATTTATTGGTCAAAGGGTATCCGGCGGCTCGCCGGCGTATGCAAATAGTTGAAGGGGGTAGGCAGCTAGAGCCGGTGCAGCAATGTCCGGCCCAGATCAATGATAGATATCTCACCTCGCGGTGGGAATACAGAATCCGGCTTATCCACCACAGATGCAATTTTTGACTTAGTCTTCAGAAACACGTTGCTTGGAATCATTTAATATCCATACAACTTTGCCCTCATGCATCACAAATCGTAAATGGAGCATCCATGAAATAAAATTGCCTGAGGAAATGGAATTTCCTCAGGCAATTTTATTCAGATCAAAAGGATCTTAAATCTTTAGATTTTAATTCGTGTTTGCCGCTTCTTTCGATTTTTCATCAAAATGGAAAATCAAGGTAAATCGAAGGGTATTATCGAGTGGACTTCTTTGGTTAGAAGTAGGTACCAGGTATGAAATATCAATTCCGAAAATATTGTACTTCAACCCAAGGCCTGCTGTAAGAAACTGACGATTGCCTTTGTTTGGACTTTCGAAAAAGTAGCCTGCCCTGAAGGAGAATTGTTTGTTGTACCAATACTCTGCTCCAACAGAAAAAGATATTTCACTCATCTCTTCAGAAAATCCACCCGGTGCATCGGTAAATGATTCGAATATACCTTCAAATAAAGGTTTCTCCCTGAAATCAGGATAATCATTATTATTCGCATCGTAATTGAGCGAATCGTCAGGACTTATAGGTGTTGGTACCAATAATTTATTAAAGTCAAGAAGGAAATTAAGTTGATTGTAATCATCAAAATTCATCTCGAGGGCTGCCCCAATACCAAGATTACCGGGAATAAAATCCTTAAACTCTGATTTAGTATAAGATATTTTGGAACCAATATTCGTAAAGGCAGCGCCAAGTCGCAGATTTCCTCCGGCTGCAATTTTAATAGGGTTTTGATAGGTAAAGGAGATATCTACTGCACCGGATGTTGCTGCAACGATATCGATATTATCGATTTGTTGTCCTCCTGCGAGATTTGAATAAATAAATTTACCTGTAAGGCCGGCTGCGAATTTGTCGGATAACTTTCTTGCATAGGCAAGTGCCACTTCAAATTCATTCGGGTTTCCCTGCCCTAATGACAACCCATTGATATCTGTAAACTGAAGATCCCCTAACGAGAAAAAGCGTAGTGATGCTCCTAAGGTTTGATTTTCTCCTACCTTTTTATACCCTGCCAGATAGGCGAGGTAAACATCCTGTAAGCCAAGCGATCTAAGCCAGGGAGAATAGCTTGCAGACAGCCCATAGTCGGAATCAATAAATGCCAGCTTTGATGCATTAAAATGCATTGAATTGGCGTCAGGCGAAATGGCAATACCACCATCTCCCATAGCGGCTGACCTTGCATCAGGAACAATCCTTAGAAAGGGTACGGCTGAAATAATGGCATTAGGACAATTATCGGTAATGGTGGGATCACAGTATTGGCTGCTGGCCATAGTTACCCCTGTAAGCATTAATACAATGAGTGAAATGTATTTCATGAAAAGCTGAATTATTGAATAATTGAATGCAAAGATACTTTAATTGATTTCATCTGAGAATGACGAGTTTTTCGGCATCACTCTCGATCATTTCCTTATTTCCATTATGGTCGAAGACCGCTCTAACCCTGTAAACGTAAAGCCCCTGACCGACCTCGACACCACGGTCATTGGTTCCATCCCAATCCAAATCAGCCACCCGGTACCCGTCTGAAACGTAATTCTCTCTCTTTATAGTCTTGACAAGCTGACCGGAAATTTGATATATCTGCAACTGGAGGTCCATAGGCACTCCAGGCCGGTTATGTTCAAAATGAAATAATGTAGATTCTGAGAATGGATTAGGGTAATTGCCCAAATCCTCAATCACCGGATCCGCAGTACCAAGCACCCTGAATTCAAGGTATGCTTCTCCCGGATTATTGGCAACATCCCATGCTGTAACCCTTAATGTATGGAGACCCGGGGCCAGATTGGTTAAAGGAAATCTAACCTCCCCTTTGGTGTAATTATCTAAAGATGCCTGGTAGAAATCATTCAGAATAAAACTGTTTTTGTCATCATTGTCAAGAACAGCTTCAATATCATGTCCAACACTTGTGCCGGAAACGTTTATGCCATTGTCATCACTCAATTGTATATAGATATCCGGGTTAGCATCTGTAATTCCCCCAAAAATGAAATTTTCATCATTCATAAAAAGTTTGATGACAGGTGGGTTGTCATCTGCTAAACCTTCGGTGGAAACACCTCCAATAATAAAATCAGTGAAATAGCCTTCAGCATCCGTAACCCCGTTTTGGGCATATAGTCCAATTTTCCCGGGGCCATAGGTGAAATCAATGTCCTTTGGTAGAACAAATTCAATGGACCAATTACCTTCATGTACAGTGGCAGTTCCCTTAAACAACTGTTTCACTTGTGTATTGAAAGATCGTTCAGAACTATCCTCATCATTGGCCAGTGTCTTTCTTGTTTGGACTTTATCGTATAGTGTCAGAAAAATCTCCCCGTTAAAATCCGAAATAATCGCACCATTGTGATCAGTAATAATTCCGGAGACAGAAGCTTTTTCTAAAGCACTGATTGTATCAACAATTCCATTTCCAACAAGCTTACCCTCAAATTCTGTAACCTCAATTCCGAAAACAGGAATAGCAAGTCTTTGCGAAGGGTCTCCCAGCAAGGTAAATTTCCTCGCATTATTGTCTAAGGTGTCTATTGCATTTTCATTTTTTGCCCTGCGCAATACTTCAGCAAAACTCGGATAGATTCCGGGACCATCTGGTTCGTATAAAAACTTCAAAACAGCTTTCGTCAGGCGTTCATTGGATCCGGAATACACTGCGCGTACTGTTGTCATCAACGCTACAGCACCTCCTTTTTGATTTAGTAATAAATGCTCACCGGCAGAAGTAAATCCTGGTTCATCATAACTGGCAAAAGAACAGGTAGCGGTGATAAACAGTGGCATGTTATTGATATTATCATAGGACTGTGCCTGGTTGATCCCCAACACCCTTTCCTGTGACCAACCGTTCTGCCCACCATGCCCCATATACGTAACTGTCAGGGCACCCTTTTTCATGTTGAGATCAATGGTTTCATTGACACCGGGATAACGATCTCCACCTGGAGTGGATTCCTGCGGAAAAGCATCAAGATATATTTTCTGGCTGTTGTGAACCGGATGCCTGACATTGTCAAGGACAGCTAGTCCATCTGCCTGGTTAAGGTGTGTATTGCTGTCCTGATCATCAGCGACCATCACTACCCTTGATCTCCAATCATTGAGCGTGGCCGGATTAGAATCGTAATAAATAATTTTCTCAACAACAGCTTTAGCTTCTTCAGCAGTACTAACGGGTAAACGTCCAACAGCAATATCAATAGCTCCTATAAGATTATCTCCCTCTTCATCATCCAATAACGCATAATAATCATCTGAAGGAAACGATCGTATTGGGTCAAGTGATTCCTGTGTCTCAAAGGCTGGAATAAAATTCTGGTAAGGTAAATCTTCGGTGTGTCCCAAATAATCATACGTTGCATCACCAATCAGTAGCAAGTATCTGAATGCTGGATCACGCTGATAAATCATTCTCGCAAAATCCCTGATGGCAGATGGATCAATTGAACCTCCACCAAATTCCTCAAAGACCTGTCTGGCCGGTACAGCAACGACTTCCATTTGATCATGATTTCTTCGGTGATCAGCAAGTGCTAATGCTGCTTCTTCAAAGGCTTCATAATAAATGATGACAAGATCCGCCTGGTTAATATTATGAATGTTTTGATTAATGACTGTTCCTTCATACGAAGGCACCAATACGTCATGGGCTGGATCAAAACAAATAAATTCATTTGGCACGAAACCTGTATTATGAATAGAAAAAGTTATTTGATTTCCGCTGGTGAACTGCTGGTTGATCGGAGAAAAAGGATTGGTAATGTCCCATATTTTGCAACCCTGTGTAACTCCATCTAATGTATAAATAGGCGTTCCTCCTTGAATGGACCTCGGATCCCTGATATATAAAGGCGTGCCCTGCCTGTATTGATTTTTCTTCTGAAAATTAAGTTGTATATAATCTATCCAGGCTCTTGAATTAGCCCCATCTGCGGCAGGATACCGCACCAGGATTTGTTGAATAGGTTCTTCCGGAATTATTACACCCTGGATGAATGCATCATTGGCAAATGAAGATTCATAATCACCGAGGTTTACACCCCCAACTTCCTTGCTGGCCTGGTGCTGATCAAATTTTATGTAAAATCTTGTAGCATTGGCAGCTCTTGCAGCAAATCTGACTTTATACGATAAAGTATCTTCAGGAATAAGATCTGTTAAATCAAATTTATCCGTGTAATCCAATTCATCCACAACCGCCATTTCATCTCCATACCATTCCTGTCCGGATCCGGGTGGCCTGTATCTCCCTAATAAATTTACCTTCTCTTCTTCCAGTCTTTGATACTCCAATGATGATGCGGATACGAAATCACCATTAGCCTCATCGGCACGACTTGATACCACATTACGTGTGGGTCCCTGAATGATAATGTAATAATGATTTAATGCATCATAATTATTGAGCTCCATGTTATACAACCTGGACTCAGGATCATATGTCCATTGGTCAGGACCCTGTGCATACCATAACAAATAATCACCTGGGTTAAACTGGCCATCCTCAAGCCCTGAACCAAGCGTAGCACATTGTTCCAGATCATCAACTCTTGGTGCTGAATTCCATTGTGGCACCCGTCCATCCCCATTACCAAATACACCGATACGGTCAGGAGAGAAAGTGGATGGATCTATTTTCAGTTTATCCTTAATAAAATTGTAATCCAATTTGTATACACCTGATGTATTAACGGAAACCCTATGAATGATCCCTTCTGCTAACACAGAATTTTCTTTAAACGAAGGTCCTGAACGATTTGTATAGCCTGCACCGGAAGACGTTACCCTGACAGCAAGTGACCCACCGATGATCCTTGTAGCTGTATGCTCTCCAGTGCTGATCAATGGCAAAATCCAAACTCTTCCAAAATATTTTCCACGATCCTGCTCTACGGAAGTTCCTATCGTATACGATTTGGGAATATCCGCCGTCAGGGAGAGATCAGAAATCATTACTGTTTCACTTGAGACTACCTGAACAAGCGCACTTAACTGGGCTGGACCGGCTATTGGAAATCGAACAGAATATATCGGCAATAAAGGATTATCTGCGAATTCACCAGCATGATCAAATTCGAGAATATCACCTGTTGACCAATTAAGATGGAAATCGAAATGGAGCACTTCCTGTGCTCCTATTTTGAAGGGCAATAATACACTCAGGCTTAAAAGCAGGGTGAAAAGTTTTTTCATACAAAAATTCTGACCTGAAGGATTTGGTAAAAATCGTTAATAAAACGTTAGTGTATAGTATCTATTGCTAAGTCTCCACAATAATTTTTGGCATATGGCTGACACAACAAGATACTTTTTAGACTCCAAAGAGCGTATTAAGAGACTTTCCGGTATCGTATACCTAAAAGGAGTATTATTGCATATCAACAATGAACAACCTTATACCCAACCTGGTTTTTGATTTTGCCTCAAAATTGACATTTACGTCAAGGTGGTGGTATTGGGCTGTTACCTGCTTATTAATCCAACTCTTCTTTTTCCAGGATGGTAAGGCACAGGATCCTGTTTTTTCTCAATTTTATCTATCTCCTCTTCAACTCAACCCGGGACTTACCGGATTGACTGAGGATCCAAGGTTTTCGGCCAATTATCGCAACCAATTTCCCGGTTTTAATAATGCCTATAGAACGTATGCCTTATCCTATGATCAATATTTCCCTTCTGCCAATATCGGCGCAGGCTTCTGGCTATTGTCGGACGATGCCGGAGATGGACTGCTCAAAACCATCAAAGCAGCCGGAATTTTCTCCTATAGGGTCCAATTAAATGACAATTTATTTGCCAAAATGGGTGCCGAGATCGGTGTTGTGCAGTCTACATTAAACTGGGATAAATTGCGCTTCGGAGACCAAATCGATGATTATCTGGGTACCACCAGCCCCGGGGGAATCCCATTTCCAACAGAGGAAACAGCACCAGAGAAAAACTCGGTGGTATATCCTGATCTGGGTTTAGGTATGGTAGTTTATGGTAAAACTTTATACACAGGTATTTCTGTCCGTCACCTGAATCGACCGGATCCTGACTTCCTGTCTGAGAATTCCTCCTTGTCCCCCAGGTTACCTATGCGATGGACTATCCATGGCGGAGCCTCCTGGCCAATTTTCAAGAGAGCTTTTAATAGCAATGTTGATATGGCCCTCTCTCCAAACCTCATTTTTGTGCAACAGGGTCCGTTCCAACAAATTAATGGTGGAATAACCCTCGACGCCGGACCTGTGAGTTTTGGTGCATATTATAGGATATCCTCAGGGAAATCTGAGGCCATTATCGGATCCATTGGTCTCAGGACCAACCAATTAAGGATTGGATATAGCTTTGACTATACGATCTCCGGATTCCCCCTTAGTAGCGGCACTCACGAAATTGGCCTTGTCTATACCCTCGATGACGGTGATCGCGAATCACGTTATAATGACTGCCTCAGACTTTTTAGATAGTTTAGCGGCTGGTCAAGGCATACTTTTTGTTGTGGTTAAACCAACTTCTACGAAACAATATTTAGCTATTGCTAACGTTTCAGAAATTGTATATTTGACCCTCTTTTAACAAACATGTTCAGTTTAGAATGAAGAAATTCCTTTTGTTCAGTGCGGGAGCACTTCTTATGTTGGGTTTTGGGGCCTGTAAGAAATCCGAGCGTTCTGCCACCACCGGCTGGAAGTATAACGACCAGGAATGGGGTGGATTTGAAAAAGGCGCTCATGGCGACATGGAAGTCGGCCCAGGTCTTGTTCCTATTGATGGCGGTACTTTTACCATGGGTCTTACAGACCAGGATGTAACGTTTGACTGGGCTAACGTCCCAAGAAGGGTTACCGTTTCTTCATTTTTAATGGACGAAACTGAAGTTTCAAACTCAGACTATCGCGAATTCGAATATTGGATTAAAAGAGTTTATGGTGAGTCTTACCCACAGGAAATATTGAGCATTCTGCCCGATACCCTTGTTTGGAGAGAAGAACTTGCCTTCAATGAGCCTTTGGTGGAAACATATTTCAGACATCCAAGCTATGCTGACTATCCAGTAGTTGGTGTTACCTGGGAACAAGCAAACAAATATTGCCTCTGGCGTACAGATCGCGTCAATGAGATGATGCTTGTTGAAAAAGGAATCCTCAATCTCAATGTTGAACAGAAAGATGCTGATAACTTTAATACAGAAGCCTATCTCGTTGGACAATACCAGGGAAGCGTAAAGAAAAATCTTCCGGACCTTAAGACCGGTGGAGAACGTCCGGTTCGTTTCGAGGATGGAATCTTATTACCAGCCTACCGTCTACCAACAGAAGCAGAGTGGGAGTATGCAGCGTTGGCCCTTCAGGGAAATAATCTTTCTAAAAAGGATGAACTGATCTCTGATCGCAGAATTTACCCATGGGATGGCAACACTGCCAGGTATAAAATCCATGATAAATTTCAAGGCAGGATGTTGGCCAATTTCAAGGAATCCAGAGGTAACTATATGGGTACAGCTGGAAAACCTAATGATAATGCACCTTTCCCATCTCCTGTCAAGGCCTTCTTTCCTAATGACTTTGGATTGTATAACATGGCGGGTAATGTCAATGAATGGACAGGTGATCTTTTCCGTCCTATGACCAGCAGCACTTTACGTGATGTTGAAAATCAGGACTTAAACCCATTCCGTGGTAATATATTCCAACAAAGAGTACTTGATGAAAACGGTAAACCTGTTGAGAAGGACAGTCTTGGCCGGATTCGTTATACGATCGTTGAAGATTCCGTTGCAGCTTTGAGAGAAAATTATCAGAAAGGAAATGTTCTTGAATATCGGGATGATGATGAGGAAGCAGTATACTATGCGTATGGTGAATCTACCTTGATCAATGATAGTTCCCGTGTTATTAAGGGAGGTTCATGGGCAGACCGTTTATATTGGTTATCCCCTGCTGCCAGACGTTTTAAAAATCAGACGATGGGTGACAGGACAATCGGCTTCAGATGTGCTATGCACCAGATTGGAGGTTCAGAACCGGGTGGTGAAATTGGTGGTCATGACTTTGGAGGTGGTGGATCATCCAAGACCAGAAGGTATAAATAATTATAAGAAAGATATATTTTTAAAGACGCCCTTACAGTTTGTTTGGGCGTTTTTATTTTTACCTGCGCATTAATGGCTTTTCCATATCGTTACAAATGGATATCAACTCCCTTTATTCCATATTTCTTAAGCATCCTTCGATATCCACGGATACCAGGAAAATCATTCCAGGCAGTATTTTCTTCGCACTAAAGGGAGAACATTTTGATGGAAATGCATTTGCCATGCAGGCACTTCAGCAGGGAGCTGCATTTGCTGTAGTATCCGATCCTTCCCTGAAAGATGATCGCATAATACTTGTTGAGGATACATTGATCGCCTTGCAACAATTGGCAATGCTCCACCGAAAACAATTTCAGATTCCAGTAATAGCTATTACGGGCAGTAATGGAAAAACTACCACGAAGGAATTGATCACTGCTGTTTTAGCCAAACGATACAACGTCCATTCAACAATCGGCAACCTCAATAATCATATCGGTGTACCTCTGACGATACTGCGTGCTACGAAGGAAACTGAAATCATCGTATGTGAAATGGGTGCTAATCACATCGGGGAAATAGCCGCCCTCTGCACCATTGCTGCTCCAACCCATGGCATCATTACCAATATCGGCAAAGCCCACCTTGAAGGTTTCGGTTCCGTGGAAGGCGTGCGAAAAGCAAAAGGAGAATTGTTTGAATATCTGCAGGAACATGACGGCTTTGCATTTGTCAATGTGGATGACATTAATCTCAGGATGCTGGGTGAAAAGGTCATCCACAAACTAACTTATGGATTTGACAACGCCTATCATCCACAAGTCCGTTTTATATATGAGGCAAAGGAAGGGCAACAAGGATTTACACTAAAAGATACCAAAGCTGATTTTGAAATAAAGTCCGCCATGTTTGGCCACTACAATGCAATCAATATGTTGGCGGCCTATACAATCGGCACACATTTTTCGGTTGATCTGAATGATATCCGGGATAGTTTATCCGGTTTCGTCCCAGGAGGTAACAGGTCTGAAATAGTGCTCTTACATGGTTGTCTTATCGTCAAGGATGCATACAATGCAAATCCTTCCAGCATGGAACTGGCTATTAAGGCTTTTGCAGACCAATACCCGAAAGGTTGGATTGTTATTGGCGATATGAAAGAACTCGGTGACGCCAGCCAGGCTGCGCATCAGCAAATAGTAAAACAGGCTATCGCGCTTTCATTTTCCAGGATTTACCTGGTGGGCAATGCTTTTTCCAATGCGGCCAAAATGACTGATGCAACTGATGCCAGAATCAGCATTGCAGATTCCATAGAACAACTTAAAAAAAACTGGTCATGGAAAGAATGTGAAGGGCAGAGTATACTATTGAAGGGCTCCAGATCGATGCATCTGGAGCTTCTTCTTGAACCTTAGTTTTACAATTGGATTTAACCTAATACTGCTTTGATGATAACTTCGCTGTAATCTTCATCACATGCTTTTCGGTAATCCTGATAGGAACATGGTACTTTACGACCGGTCTTATTTTCAACCCACCATCTTCCAGACAGTTCGCTCTTATAAAAGACCAAAGTATGCTCATGGTCTTTGGGTTGTACATGATATTGGGTCAGTGATGTCTTTTCCGGATCCTCACGCAAGGTGGAACCTTCAAGAAGATACCAGATCATCTGGGCTATCCCATTGGACATCATTCCTGAAACATCAGCTTCGAGCGAATATCCATAAATACCCGCTGAACATAAGGATTGCGCCGCCCCGGCATATCGGAACAATTGGCAGGCTTCCACAACAGACAGTCCGCTTCCGGACATACCTGTCATATAACCGGCTTCAGCTGCGCTCATGCTGTCTACATTGAAAATCATCATGCTTGAATCACGAATACAGGGCTCAGCAAGTGAAAGATCTTCCCTGAGGTCACTCAATCGGATATGGCCTTCAACTTTGTTATGGGTTTCTGAAATCAGGTGTCGTTGCGTACCTATGTACTGGTATATCGTTTCAGCATGATCATTTCTTAGATGTACATCATCATCCAGGTTGGATTCTCTGATGATACTGACCATTCTGGCTCCTTCCACCTGAAGCCTCATAAAACCAATAGGAGCACCTAGCAGCAATACCATTGCACCGCTTTCTTTTATTTCCTGCAGGACTGGCAGTATTGCTTCCGGCTGTCTTTGCGCAAAATTTCCGCAGTCCACAAGCGAAAGTGCCTGGGATGGCGTCGAGCTAAACTGGTATAGGTTCCTTTTGATTCGTTGAGAAATCAAGCGGTCAAAACTTATAACCATCAAGTCTCCTGCACTACACAACTGATCCTGGTCATGGATAAACCGAACCTTATGCCACAAAGAGTTTTTACTTAATCGCTCCGGGCGAATGGATGATTTTTCATCCTGGACAAACCAATGAGATATCATACGGTAAATATATTAAATTAATTCTTAATATGTATACCTAAATCGATCCGCCAGCGCTATCAGACTGTCCTCCAGCCTATAGTACTTTTTTCCTGGCCCATTTCTTTTCTAGCAGGAAAAAGAATACTTTTGTAAAACACAACTAATCTTTTCAAGTAAATCTGAACTCTATGACACGACTACACCATGTCCTGCTATCCAGTCTCCTCCTGTTTTTATTACAACCTCTTAATGCTCAGAACACTACAGAAAAATTTATGTCTCCTGTAGTGGAGGATGAAATGACCGTCAATCCTGAACAAAATAAGATGTGGAGATCCGGCCAATCTAAGTATGCTGCAAAGCCGAAAAGCATGTGGGAACTAGGTCTTCATGGTGGCTCAGCATTTGTAGCCGGTGATGTTGAAGCTCCATTTCCTGCGGGATATGGAGTAGGGATACATCTCCGAAAGGCTATTAACTACACTCTTTCTTGGCGCCTTGATGCCACTTATCAAACCTCCAAAGGATATGATGCCAGGCCTTTTAGTAATCTTGCATCGGAAAGGACCTACCAACAGAATATCGATGATTCTCCCATCCTTGTAGGTTATACCGACTTGAGCAACCCTGATGATGATATACATCGTAATTACGAATCCAACATTCTTGCTTTTACGGTTGAAGGGATCCTGAATATCGGCAATGTTCTTTTTCACAGTCCTTCCAATAAATGGAATTTATATACCGCACTTGGCCTTGGAGTTAATATACCTGATGTTGGTGTTGATCTCCTTGATGCTAATGGCCAACTCTACAATTTTTCTTCCGTTACAGAAGGGCTTGATCTGACCACTAAAGCAGGAAGAAATGACGCCAGAAATAATCTTAAGGATTTGTTGGACGGTGATTTTGAAACACCCGGCGGTGTGGAACAAGATGTTATTTCATTTGGAGATTACAAGACCGTCATTCCTCATCTCAGCGTAGCAGTAGGTCTTTCCAGAAAATTGTCCAAAAGAATCAACCTTGGGATAGAACACCGGATACTGTTGAGCGATAATGACCTGTTGGATGGTTTCGAAAAACAAAATGATGTATCTACCACATCAAGTAATGATATCCCACATTATACCTCTCTCAGACTTGGTATCAATCTTGGCTCAAAAGAGAAACGAATCGAACCACTATACTGGGTGAATCCGCTGGATGGCCCACTCAATGATATCGCTGACCTTAAACAACGTCCTAAATTTGACCTGACCGATAGCGATGGTGATGGCGTGATTGATATGACTGATCAGGAAGTCAATACACCTGCAGGTTGCCCGGTTGATACAAGAGGCGTAACCATGGACAGCGATGGCGATGGTGTTGTTGACTGCAAAGATGAAGAACCTTATTCCCCTCCCGGATATGAAGTCGATCAAGCCGGGGTTGCCCAAATCGAAAAGGACTACCTTACTGAAGATGAAGTAGTAAATCTCATCAATCAGCGCGCAGCCGCCACTGAAACTAATCTCAACTGGTTTCTGCCTATGATGCATTTTGACCTCGACAAATATTATGTAAAACCAGAATTCTATGGTTCATTGCATAATATCGCTG
>JAGOIB010000211.1 GCA_017995875.1 Saprospiraceae bacterium | reverse complement strand
CCTGCTTTTGAAATCAGCCATCGTTCAGGATTGACAAGAATGATGATGAGCATGACAATCATCAGAAATCTGAATACACCCATAAATTGTTCGTTGGTCACTTTCGTGGCAACTATAATACCTATGACCGCTCCGAGGATGACAGGAATGATGTAGCGCATATCACGCTTGTAATTCATTTCTCTTTTGCCAGCGAATCCGGTCATGGCACCGGCTGCATTCATCAACACACCAACACGGTTTGTTCCATTGGCGATGTTGCCCGGAAGGCCTAATAATTCTGTTAGCACGGTGAGTGTAATGATAGAGCCATTACCTGCCAGCGCATTGATAATGCCTGCCAAAAAAGCTCCGCCAAAAGCTATAAGGAGATGTTCAGGCGTCCAGTGCATCTGCTGATGATGACTTGCCCGATGGTATTGTCTGGCACAATTCGATCAATACGCCATTGGCTGATCGGGGGTGAATAAAGCAGACCCATTTGTTGTCTGCACCAATGGAAGGCTCGTCCTGCAGTAATTGAAACCCTTCGTCTTTCAATCGTGCCATTTCAACACGTATATCCGGAACTTCAAAAGCGATATGATGGATTCCTTCCCCTTTTCGCTCAATAAACTTATGGATAGGGCTGTCTGTATTGGTGGCTTCCACCAATTCGATTTTCGATTGTCCGGCCCTGAAGAAAGAGGTGATGACATGCTGTTCGGCCACTTCCTCATGCTTATAAGGTTCGACATTGAGCAAGCGCCGGAATAAGGGGTCGCTCTCAGCAAGGGACCTGACGGCTATTCCGATGTGTTCGACGGTATACATACTACAGTAAGGCTGGTTTATATATTCGGCAAATTAGTTATATTTTTGACCTTTCGGATCTCTTCAGGTAGATCCTTTTTCTAACAACTACATACAATATGAACAGAACAAGTACTAAATTTTTGCTTCTTTGCCTATCGCTTATTTCCGGAAAATCTATTCAGGCACAAGATTACCTCGTCGATTTTGTCTTCCTGGGAAGTCGCAGCAAATTTGAATTGCAGATACTTTTTGGTGCTGCCGTAGATTATGATATCAATTTATACCGAATTCGTTACGAAACACCCGGTTCAGACAATCTACCTGACACGGCTTCAGGGCTTATGGTATTGCCTGTAGTACCTGCCGGCACTCAATTACCAATGGTCGTGTATGAACATGGCACCACCAGTGGCCCAACAGATGTTCCATCTCAGTTGAGAGGTGGATTTGAAGTGGCCATGGGCTATGCAGCCTTTGGTTTCATCACGCTTGCACCTGATTATCTCGGGTTGGGTGATTCAAGAGGTTTTCATCCATATGTTCACGCTGCAACAGAAGCTTCTGCTTCGCTTGACATGATAAATGGCGGACTTGAATACCTTGACACACACGAACCTGACTGGGATCCTAATTTCCTTTTCCTGGCTGGCTATTCACAAGGCGGCCATGCGTCGATGGCACTGCATAAAGAAATTGAAGATTTCTGGTCGTTTGTGTATCCGGTAACGGCTGCTACACATATGTCCGGGCCATATAGTATCTCAGGTGTCATGCGCGATCTGATCCTCAGTGATGAATCTTATGGTTCACCTGCGTATATAGGTTACCTGATGCTCGGATACAATGAAGTTTATGGAAACCTCTACACCGACCTACATGAAATATTTGTCGAGCCGTATGTGACAAGTATTCAAAATTTTAAAAATGGCACCATCAATCTAACTGTACTGAATAGCCAATTGATTGCTGCACTTGCTGCCTCCGGCGATACGATCAACAAGCGAATGTTTCAGGACAGTATCATAGAAGCCATCACGTCACAACCCAATCATCCAATTAATGTTGCCCTCAATGATAACGATGTTTACAATTGGGCCCCTTCTGCTCCAACACGTTTATATTACTGCGGTAGTGATGAACAGGTTCCAAATGAAAATTCGATAGTTGCTGAAGCTACGATGCAAGGCCTTGGCGCTCCGGATGTACATGCTATTAACCTCAACCCTGCCTTAAGTCATGGAGGTTGCGTGTTCCCGGCTATAACCGCTTCCATAGCTTTCTTTAAATCTTTCGTATTTCCTTCTGCTATTGAAGACCTGAATACGAAGGCAGCAGCTTTAAAAGTTTATCCAAACCCTGTACAAGATGAAGTGGTGATTGATTGGGAAAAAGCACAAAACGGTATGGATTACGAGGTCATCAATAGCAATGGACAGACCATGGATAAAGGCCACAGCTATTTTAACAACATCAGGATTGGCAATTTACCCGGTGGTATTTATGTCATCGTTTGTACAGCGGGTGGTGAAACACGCATGACAAGGTTTGTGCATCCATGAGCATCCATATAGATCGTTTTGAAGAGGAGGTTCATTTCCTGATTGCTGAAAGAGGCAAGGAGTATTACGATGCCAACCAGGTACTGATGTTGCAACCAACATCAGAAGGCTGGACCGCTGTAATCGAAGGATCCGAGACCTACCAGGTATTGCTGGAAGGACATGATGTGATCAGCCAATGGCATTGCAC
>JAGOIB010000079.1 GCA_017995875.1 Saprospiraceae bacterium | reverse complement strand
CAGTGAGTTCTGCAAAAAATAAAGTGATGGTGATGCAAAATGTTTTTTTTGAAACCGGTTCTTCGACATTGTTACCTGGTTCGGATCCCGAACTTAAAAAACTCCTGACCACCATGCAGAAAATCCCAGATATGAAAATTGAAATCCGTGGCCACACGGACAATGTAGGGACAGATGCATCTAATCAGCTACTCAGTGAAGCGCGTGCTAAATCAGTGTATACCTATCTGATCTCCAAGGGCATTGATCCATCCAGATTGACCTACCTGGGTCTTGGCGAAACGCAGCCTAAAGCAGACAATGCAACTGCCGAAGGAAGGAAGCAGAATCGGAGGACGGAGTTTAAAATAATTTCTAATTAGTAATTGCTATTTGAATTAGCGAAGATTAGAAGATTAGGAGGTTAGTGGTTAGGATTGGGAAATCAAATTAGTGGAAATAAGCAAGAATTAGCGGCAGAGCAGTTAACTGATGATCTGAGACTTTCTTTCAATAATTTATCATTAGGCACAGTATTGAATTTTACTTGCCAGTCTGGAGACTGTCTTTCAATGATATTTCAATAGTAACAGCTATGTTATATTGGGTTGAAGTTTAGAAACTTCAACCAGCGAGTTTATTTAATTAGCGCAAATTAGTGAGGATTAGCGGCAGAGCATTTAACTGATGATCTGAGACTTTGTTTCAGTAATTTATCATTAGACACAGTATTGAATTTTACTTGCCAGTCTGGAGACTGTCCTTCAATGCTACTTGAATAATAAAAGCTTTGTAATATTGGGTTGAAGTTTAGAAACTTCAACCAGCGGACTTTGTTTCAGTAATTTATCATTAGGCACAGTATTGAATTTTACTTGCCAGTCTGGAGACTGTCTTTCAATGATATTTCAATAGTAACAGCTATGTTATATTGGATTGAAGTTTAGAAACTTCAACCAGCGAGTTTATTTAATTAGCGCAAACTAGCGGCAGCACGTTTTGTTTTTTAAACGCAGATTTCGCTGATGTATTTTAAAAATGATTAACGCAAATTTTGATCATACTATCGATCAGGAATTACATAGTTGAGTAAAAAACTAATCTGCGAAAATCTACTTTTAAATAATATCTGCGTCATCTGCGTTCTATTTTATTAACCGTTTTTCTTTTTGGCTTTCGCGGCCTTGATGCTGTCGATCTTCATCTGCTCGGGGCTATCATGTTTTGGAGCCTCGTGTTTATGGCCTGTGCCATTTGAATGCTTGTCATCTCTGCTGATGCTATCCAGATTATTGCCATTGTAGGTTGCATTCGTTTCTTCCACCCCGGTGGTCATCGAATCAGATACTGTGGGCTGCGGATTGGACGTTGAATCAACCTTGACCGTATCATCAGCTTGTTTCTGTTGGTGATGACACGTAGATGGTAAAAAAGACAGCAGCACTATATTAGTTAAGAATAACAATACTTTCATTCTTCAGGATTTTAGTGGATGTGGAGATAGACACCAGGTATGAGCCGGCAGGTAATGCACCTTTATTAAATGTCAACCGGTTTTCACCTTCATGTGGGGTGTCTTTGTATAATGTCTTTAGCAATCTACCTTCTTCATCATACAATGAAATCGTCGTCAGCTCACGCAGATCAGTGGTGAAAAGGATGTTGACCATATCATACGCCGGATTGGGAAAAACAGAAACATCGCGGACAGTTGTCTGATCTTTCAATCCAACGGTTGCACCTGCATACACTTCCGCGACCCATGTTTTGTAGGTATTGCTTACCCCCTGGGTGGGTATATCTGCACCATAACATCCAGCCAGCCAAATCCGCCCACCTGAACTGTTATGCTTTCGTGCAATTCCTGAATAATCACCCCAACGCTCATCATCGTTTAGAAAATCTACATAGTTTTCGCCTTCCTTGACAAGTGTTGAAGGAGACCATTGCATGTTGTTGTCACAATTGACGACCCTGACCTGCGGATAGATATCTTCAGAACTGCGCAGGAATGCGATCATCACACTCTTGTCAGATTGAGATGTTGAAAATGGTACGACAGCAGGATACGCATAATCAAAGCTGCCCTGAAGTCCAAGCGTTGCAGACTGATTAGTGAAACTACCGGTGTTGATACGATTGTAATTGATACCATTCCATCCTTCACCGATATCGGAGTGAAATACAAAGTGAACGATGCCATTGAGGTAGAATGCATTCTGTATCCTGCAGTCTCCATTGTCCAGTTGATCATTGGATCCGGATTGCAGTGCATTGGCAGCGGGACTGTAGGCTGTAGTGTTGATGGTATAACTATTAAGTTCAGGAGCACCGGACATATCATCTGTCAAATCCCAAAACCTGATTGTATTGGAACCGGACGATTCATTGCTCACGAGGTAAATGCCGGGTCCATAATTTCCTTCATATCCATACGAGGCAGGCACTAACGTAAACGCATCATAAGGATCACCACTCAAATCGGACCAGTACTGCCAGTCAAGAGTACCACCGGCATATCCAGAAGCTTTTGGGATCTGATAGATGACAGCCTGATTGAAAGAGTTGCCCTGAAATAAATTTCCCGTGACATAGATTTCATTATTGGATACACCCAGACTTGGGTAATCAAGCCAGCAATTATTACTGAGTGGATTACCGGTCAGTTTATATACCCACCAACCGTCCTGCGGATTGTTGGTTTTTGAAAAACACACCAGCACTTTTGAACTGTTGGCATTGGAGCCATGGAGGGTCACCATTACAAAACGGTCAGCGCCGCTATCATAGATCACCTTAGGGTCAAAGATCGAAGCCGTCAATGAATTGTCATTGAAAAAATCCGGCCAGTAATCGAAATATAAAAACATACCGGATGCGGTATAATATTCAACACCGTCATTATTGGCAGTAATAATATATCCACCATTGGAAATGGCAAGCGTATTGTCGGGTGGGGTGCCTTCAATGGACCAGTTGGCTTCAAAATTAGTCCCGATGGCCGGATGAACGGCGCGTGTTTCATTTTGCAGTTCTTCGGAAGGATGATAGGAGTTTAATTTTCCTGCCAGCTTGGCTTCCTTGATCTGTTCTACTTTTTCTGTACCGTGTTCTCTGCTGAAGGTGGGTCGGACAGACGTGGCCCATTTACTTCCGGAGGCGGTGTGCGTAAGCTCTTTAAACAGAGGTGAAGCGATGACGGGAGATTTTGTCCCTGCATGCGATTGCACATTTTGGCCGACGACTGCAGGAGAGGCTTTGAGTACCTGTGCATGGCTGGCATGGACAAATAAAAAACCTGAGATGATGGAAAGTAAGTAGGACCTCATGATATTGCTTTTATGGGCGTTTTAGACTTGAGTGAAATTTGGCATGAATAACCCAATCCACCATGCAAAATTAATTTTCTTTCTTGTTTTGCTGGCCTTATTCTAAGCAGTAATCCAACCGGATTGCTTAAATTGTAAGGGTGTATTTTTCAAAAATTCAATTGCATAGAACAGCCATCAGGCTTCTGATGACCATGGTATTCACTTATGGTACAATGTGCCCAGGGGATTGTAATGCTCAAACCTCCAATTATATTTTTGAATACCTGACCACCGAACAAGGATTGTCCTCCAATAAAGTTGAGGCAGTACTTCAGGACAAGGAAGGTTTTTACTGGATAGCCACCCAAAACGGTCTTAACCGGTTTGATGGGACGACCTTTAAAATATTCAGACACGATGCCAGTGACAGCACTTCACTGTCACATAATTATTGTACTGCTTTAGTAGAAGGTAAGAATGGGGATATCTGGGTGGCCACGTACAAAGGCGTAAGCCGGTATATCCGGAGTAAGGGCTATTTCCAGACGATATACCTTCAACATCCCATCATCAATTTTGAAATTACCAATCGAATATATGATATAGCGGTGGATGATGACGGCAAGATCTGGATCGGAGGAAATGGACTGTGGCGCTATGATGTCAGCAGGGATACAATTATGTTTTATCAACACAGCAAAACCGATGCTGCTACAATTTCAGATGGAGGGCTGATCACTCACCTGGTATATGATCAGGATAAACATGGGCTTTGGTTAACCACCGGTAAAGAGTTGAATTTTCTCGATATTCCTTCCAATCAGTTTTATAGAGCTGCCAATAATCCATACCAGTGGAAAGTCTTTGACAATGCGGATGCAAGGGAAATAACCCTGGATGCAAAAAACCGATTATGGTTCAGGGACAAAAAGACGCAGAGCTTAAGTTATTTTGAAACGGACATCAATCAAATAAGCACGACATCTAAGAAAATAAATTTTGGTGTAAAGCAAATTGCTGCAGATGAAAAAGACCGGATCTGGATTTTTTATTGGCTGGCAGATTCGGAGATATATAATCCTGAAACAGCCGTAACAGATACCGATTTTTTTTCGGTTCATCACAGTCATTCCATGTTAAGCAAAAGAGGAAATGCCTTGTTTATTGATAAAGAAGGTAATTATTGGATTTCCACAGGCAATGGAATGGGTATCTACAATGATGCAAATCAATATTACAAAATACACCAGATCAATGTAGCTGACAAAGGCAATGAGCAGGATCCGCTGAAGATCAAGGCTATGGCCCAAACGGAACAAGGCCGTATCTGGCTTGCCACGAACCTGGGGTTATATAAATACGATCTGGTTACCGGTACATTTCATCACATGCAGTTAAATACAACCATCACGAATATTACCACCCTATGTTCGGATGGCCATTTATTGTGGATCGGGATTTATGATCAACTGTTGGGTCTTGATCCGGAAAGCGAAATGATTGTAAAGAAATACAAAACAGACCCGGGTATATTTTTTATACAAAAGGGGGATCATGAAGATTTATGGGTGGGATTATGGACAGGGGGATTGTGCAATTTGAATGTAACAACAAACGAAATCACCTATTTCAAAAGAAATACGACCGTAGCAGGAACCATAAAATCAAATAATCTTATAGCAGGATTACCTGACACCAATTCGTTCTGGGTTGGCTATAATGCCGGTAATGGTTTTTCGAAATATTCCATTTTGGATAATTCATTTGCCCATTTTCATCCAATGGAAAATGATTCAACCAGTTCCAATGCGGGTACGATAACTGTCATTGCAAAAGATCCTGCCGGCGACCTATGGCTGGGTACACATGGTAGTGGAATATTCCGATTTGATCCTGAACAGAACACCTATGTTAATTTTCAGCAGCAACAGGGGTTGAACAGCAACTACATCAATAGTATACTGCCGGATGAGAAAGGTCATCTCTGGATATCTACAGCAGATGGTATAAACTATTTCAATACCGAAAAATCAAGTATTCGCAAGCTTACCATAGACCTTGTTTTTTCGGACAACGATTTTGCCGCGAATGGTATTAGGGGTTTAGATGATAAACTCTATTTTTTTTGCAATAATCAATTTATTGAAGTTGACCCGACCGCATATCATCCTGATCAGAATTTTCCCCACCTTGTATTAAGTGGGTTTAAAATATTTGACCATGAAATTCCGATCTCGGCCCAGCAAGAGAAAATTGATTTAACACACCGTCAAAACTATTTCTCGTTTGAATATTCAGCTGTCCGTACCAATCCGCTGAAGGAAGTGCATACTGCCTATATGTTGGAGGGTTTTGATAAAACATGGAATGAAACCACCCATCAGCAATACGCGGGGTATACCAACGTGCCGTATGGAAATTATCGGTTTATTGTAAAAGCCGGCAACGAAGAAGGCCAATGGAGTGATGTCTTATTGAGCATGGCGGTGCATATCAGGCCACCCTTTTGGAGTACATGGTGGTTTGCATTGATCTGTGTGGTGGTGCTTGTCATGGGAATCTATTTGATCTACCAAAACCGCGTGCGTCAGTTCAAGAGAATATTTTCATTGCGAAATAAAATATCGCAGGACTTGCACGATGATGTGGGCGCATCGCTCAGCAGCATTCAGATCTACAGTGCCGTGGCTGAAAAGGAAATGGAGGATAATCCCGAAAAGGCGAAAGAAATCGTGCAGCAAATCAATCAAAACAGCCGGCAGGTCATGGAAAATATGAGCGATATCGTATGGGCTATACATTCAGCGCCGAGGGAGGGAGAGACGCTGGCGGGACGGATCAAAAATTATGGTTATGAATTATTGTCCCAGAAAAACATTGAGTGCAGGTACATGATTGATGCCAATGCTGAAAGGAAGTTGCAGATGCCCGATGCCCGTAAGAATGTTTTGCTGATCGTAAAAGAAGCGCTCAACAACATCGCCAAATACAGCGGTGCTTCACAAGCACAGGTACAGATTAGTCTTGATGGTCCTGATTTGTATTTTAGTATTTCCGACAATGGTAAGGGCTTTGAGATGACTGACAATCATAGTGGCAATGGTTTGTACAACATGAAACAGAGAGCTGAAGCACTGGGCGGTAGTTTCAGGATTAGCTCAACGAAAAATGAAGGCACATCGATTGAATGTCGTATTCCCCTCGCTAACATTAGTGATAGATAAGTGATGAGATATTAGATACATTGCACTGTTTTGATTAAGGTAGTTATATATGATGATCACCGGCAGCGTTGTGAGAGCCTGAAGGCCTTGCTTTCGCTGACGGAAGGCATGGAGTGTATCGGTACCTTTCCTGATTGCCGAAATGTATTGGAGGATATGCGCAGACATCTGCCGGACATCATCCTGATGGATATTGAAATGCCGGGTGTGGATGGGATCAGCGGGGTGATGAAAATAAAGAAGGAATTTCCGCAAGTGAGGATCATCATGCAGACTGTATTTGAAGATGAAGCCAGGATATTCGCCAGCCTGCAGGCAGGAGCAGAAGGATACATTCTGAAGAATGCAAGTGCAGAAAAAATAATCCAGAGCATCAGGGAGGTGTATGAGGGAGGTGCATCCATGACGCCTTCCGTTGCCTTGCGCGTGATGAAATATTTTAACCAATCAAAACCAGTAGAAGATTATAATCTTACTGTGAAAGAAAAGGAAGTCCTTGCTCTTTTGGCAGAAGGAAATAGTTATAAGATGGTAGCGGCCAAATTGAATATCACCTATTTTACGGTCAACACACACATCAAGAATATTTATGAAAAACTCCATGTGCATTCCCTGGGGGAAGCGTTGGCCCTTACCTTGAAACACCGGATTGTGTAAGAGCGTAAGAGCGTAAGAACGTAAGAGGTGTGGGTGTGGGTGTGGGTGTGAATCGTCAATCGTCAATCGTGAGTCGTCAATCGTGAGATAAGTGTTAAGCGTCCTTGCGGGTTGGGTGTTTCGTTCGCAAGTCTGGAGACTTGCAAATATTGCATTTAAGTCAGAGACTTAAACGAGCTTTAACGAGCTTGGAGAAGGAGTGTGAGAACGTGGGAACATGAGAAGTGTGAGATAGAAAAATGCACGCAACGCGTGCATTTTTTTATCGTAAATGTTAAGCGTCCGCAAGGTTAGCCTTGCGGATTGGGCGTTTCGTTCGCTCGTCATGAGACGAGCAGATATTAGGTTCAAGTCTGAAGACTTGAACCAACAGTTATAATGTGTTTCAAAATTCAGGTAGGGGTTCAAAATTTTGAACCCCTACCTGAATTTTGAAATCAATGATTACCAATTACAGAATACTGATCACAAGTTTCTTACGACTCACGACTCACGATTCACGAAGTACAGCTCGCTTCTAACTACAATTAGCGATTGACGCGCCGTTTTCTTTCCGATAGTTTTACACGAAACCATACACCTCAATCAACTCGTGTAAGCTGATGAAAAAACTACTGATGCTAATGCTTTCCTGGCTGTGGATCATTCCGGCGATGCAAGCGCAGATTGGTAAAGTGGGGATCAATACGACTGCGCCTTCTGCGATGCTACATGTCAAGGATAGTAGTGTATTATTTACAGGACTTACTCCTTTGCCCTCGCTACCAGGAAATCCACCGGTAAGTGGAGCGGGTACCCGCATGATGTGGTATGCAGATAAGGGTTCATTCAGAATGGGCAATGTGGATGGAACGCAATGGAATAAAGACAGCATCGGTACGTATTCAATAGCCGTGGGACAAAATGTGAAAGCGAAGGGCCTCTGGTCTATTGCGATGGGATATCAAAACACTGCACTAGGTTGGGCATCAGCAGCTATTGGCCATTCGAACATAGCTAGTGGAAATATTTCAATGGCACTTGGTGCTGCCACTACTGCGAGCGGCGTTCAATCCTTAGCCACGGGAACTAACACTGTTGCAAGTGGAGGATTTTCTACAGTCATGGGAGGTAATTCGATAGCTAGTGGTGAGATATCCACAGCGATGGGACAGAGTACAACTGCCAGTGGCCAAACGTCTACTGCGATGGGAATAGGGACGATAGCCAGTGGTAGCTTTTCTACGGCCATTGGCAACAATACCATTGCGAGTGGACAGACATCCACAGCGATGGGAGGAGCTACAAGAGCAATAGCTAATGGTTCGACAGCGACAGGAAATAATACAAGGGCCACGGGTATCTATTCTAATTCCAACGGATTATTTACTGTGGCCAAACCATATTTATCATTTGTGCTGGGGCAGTATAATGATACGAGTTCGATCTCTTCCAACACCTGGGAACTATTGGATCCACTTTTTATCGTTGGCAATGGCACGTCAAATGCTATGAGGGCCAATGCATTTACAATACTGAAAAACGGAAAAACAGGCATCAATACACTTGATCCTCAGGCCATGCTCCATGTCAAAAAAGATGGTGGCTCAGGTGGACCTTTCAACACGAATGCTGCCGCCATTTTTGAAGGCGACCAGGGTTCGTTCATTCAACTATCGAATGATAATACCATTCAATCAGGCATCCTGTCCGGGAATGAGGTTACTGCTATCCGAAGCGCATTAATTTTTGCTGCTGATAGTTCGATCCTATTGAGAACAGGAGGAAATGTGACAAGAGCTACCATGAGCAATACCGGCAATTTGGGTATAGGTACATCGTCTCCACAAAAGAAACTCCATGTCAGCAACGGAAGCTCAGGAGTCACGCCAGTGTCTACAGCAACTGCTGTTTTCGAAGATGATGCAACGCTTGTTATTAATCTACTGACGCCGGATGCCAATTCAAGCGCCATTCAATTTGGAAACAACTCGAGTCCGGTGGCAGGAGGCATCATTTACAATCATGGTACTGTCCCTAATGGTCTCTCTTTTCGGACCAATGGGAATACAACCAAAATGTCGATTACCGATGTAGGTAATGTTGGTATCGGCACCACTGCTCCTGCAGCAAAGCTTGACGTAAACGGATCAATGAAACTTGGCGCCAATGGTACAACCATTACAGAAATGATAAAAACAACGGTGTCAAAAAATGTTGGTTTGGTAGTAGCCAATA
>JAGOIB010000078.1:7140-9450 GCA_017995875.1 Saprospiraceae bacterium | reverse complement strand
AATCGTCAATTGTCAATTGTCAATTGGAATAGCAAAAGCGCTTATCTTCGTTTACATTGAAAACGCTTCCTCACATCAAAACCTTTTTGATAGGCCTGGGCCTGTTGCTTGTGAGCAGCAGCAGCTTGTCTGCCCAGGGCATAAAAGAATACCTGGCCCAGTTTATTGAAGTCATCACAGAAAATCTGGAGGGAGATGAGGAGTTTGATTATACCGAACTGGGTGAACAGATAGATGATTGGATCCGGCAGCCAATAGATATCAACTCCCCGGAAGCCTCTATACTCGTTCAATGGAAAATCATTACAGATCCGGCTTTTCGATCATTACAGGATCATATTCTGAAGAATGGTCCTTTGCTTGATATTCTCGAACTGCAATCAGTGCCGGGTTTTGAAAACGATATCATACGGATGCTGGAAGTTATTGCCACTGTGCAGGGGCGGGAAACAATGACCCAAGCGATTCCATTTGGTGAATTGTTTACCCGAGGTCAGAATGAAATTTACCTGAGGGGTGGAAGAACACTGCAAACCTCCGATGGCTATAAAGGCGAAGAACCGGCATACGAAGGAAACCCTGATAAATTATATCTGCGGTACAGACATCGAAATGGCAATACACTCAGCTATGGTATTACAGCAGAGAAGGATGCCGGCGAAGCGTTCTTCAAAGGATCTAATCCACAAGGTTTTGATTTCTATTCCGTGCATGTGGCATTACAACAATATAAGACCTGGCTCCCTGCTGTGATGCTTGGGGATTTCAATGCCAATTTCGGACAGGGGCTGATCATGCATTCAGGATTTGGATCCGGTAAGACAAGCCTGGTGACGGACATCAAGCGCTCTGGAAATCAACTCCGGGCATATACATCTGTGGAGGAAAATAATTTTTTACGGGGCGTCGGGATCACGCTTAGACCAATGGATCATGTAACTGTTACTATATTGGGGAGCACGCATAAGAGAGATGCCAACATTCTATCTGATACGCTTACAGAAGATGGAGAGATCATTGATATCACGACAGATATATCAAGTTTCCAAACATCAAATCTTCACCGTACGGAGGCAGAAATAGCGGATGAAGATGCAATCGATCTGACACAAGGCGGTGTGAGCATATCCTATAATGGACGGAAAAATCATTTTGGATTGAATGCGCTTCACTCACGTCTGGGTGCACCACTCAACCGTACGCCTGAATTGTACAATCAATATTATTTCAATGGAGATCAGTTGACGAATGCAAGTATTGATTACGGACTATGGTTTGGGGGTCTTCATCTCTTTGGTGAAACAGCCATGAGTGATAACGGTGCCATTTCAACGCTCAATGGATTACTCATAGGACTTGACAGGCATGTTGCAGGTGCAATCTTATTCAGGTCATATGATCGGGATTATCAGGCCTTGTCTCCTAATGCTTTTGGCGAAGGTTCTCTGGCCAATAATGAAATCGGGTTGTATACTGGATTGGAAATAACACCAACGGCAAAATGGAGATTTCAACTCTATCACGATATGTGGAAACATCCATGGCTACGCTATAATGTGGATGCACCTACTGATGGTGAGGAGTTTTTTGCTAAGGCTACCTACACACTCAAACGCAGACTTGAAATATATGGTCAGTTCCGCACCAAAACAAACAGCATCAATTCACGTCCGACAGGTGATGCTATCGCGCAGGTAGTGGATCAGCACAAAACACAACTCAGATTACACCTCAACAACACACTTGATAAAGGATTTCAATTGCGTACAAGACTTGAGTGGAGTTTCTATTCAACACCTCTCGAAGAACAAAAAGGCTTCCTTGTATATCAGGATGTGGTCTATAGTCCTCTGGCCTCGCCATGGACATTCAGTGCCAGAGTAACGTTGTTTGATACAGATGATTACGACAGCCGGATTTATACTTATGAGAATGACCTGATCTACTATTATGCCATCCCGGCCTTTAGTGACCAGGGATCACGCTTCTACATCAATGTTCGCTATAAAGGAATCCGCAACCTGACAGCGGAGATCAAATTTGCTCAATCGCGCTGGCTTGATATGACATCTGTGGGTAGTGGGAATGATGAAATTCCAGGCAATACCAGGTCAGAGATCAGGGCCCAGGTGATTTACAGGTTTGACAATTGAACAGTAATCTTACGGGGCGCACGGAAAAGGTTTCGCACGGAGGACACGGAGTTTGTTTCGCACGGAGGACACGGAGTTAATTCGCACGGAGGACACGGAGTTTGTTTCGCACGGAGTTCACGGAGTTAATTTGCACGGAGGACACGGAGTTTGTTTC
>JAGOIB010000078.1:0-7040 GCA_017995875.1 Saprospiraceae bacterium | reverse complement strand
CACGGAGTTCACGGAGTTAATTTGCACGGAGGACACGGAGTTTGTTTCGCACGGAGGACACGGAGTTAATTCGCACGGAGGACACGGAGTTTGTTTCGCACGGAGTTCACGGAGTTAATTTAGTGTTGTTGTCTCTAATTAAACGGGTAATACCATCCTTCAGGAGTGCCACATTAAAATTGATAAGCAATCCTACCTCTATCCCTGTAAACTTAAGGTAAGTAATAACCGTTTTCGCATGAACCGGTGCAACTGCTTCCACAGATTTAAGTTCCAGGACTATAGTGTTCTCTACTATGACATCTGCTCTGAATCCTAACCCTAACTGGACATCCTCATAATTAACTTTAACGCCTTGTTGTCGAAGGAAACTAATACCCTGCCTGGTTAATTCGAAACATAGCGCCTCTTCATAAACAGATTCTAATAATCCTGGACCCAATATGGAATGCACCTTAATACAAATACCAATAATACGGGAAGTGAGTTCCTCGTGTTTCATGTGGTGAAGTTTAAAGCACTTAAATTAGGGGATATCAAAACACAATGCAATAGCTATCCAAAAAAATATTCTCCGTGCTCTCCGTGTCTTCTCCGTGTACTCCGTGCGAAACAAACTCCGTGCTGTCCGCGCCTCCTCCGTGTACTCCGTGCGAAATTACCTCCGTGCTCTCCGTGTCTTCTCCGTGTACTCCGTGCGAAACTACTTTGTTGTATAGGTCATTGAAATCGTAAAAGCAAGATTATCTGAAGCACTTCGATACGCATATGGCCCATATCTGTAATAAGCGCCCGCACCAAAACCCATATACGCTACATTGAGGTAATTGAATTTTACAATCTGGTCGATCTGCACTCCGGTTTCGTAGAGCCCCTTTTCCTTCGTTTTGAAGTCAATCTGATGATGATACTCCGGATGCTGAAGACTACCCCAGCCTATGTTCTGATAAATCGTAACCGATGGCTTCCATTGACCAATCTGCAAAAGCAATGAGCCAAAATTATGACTGTAATGAACATCAACGTAGCGGTCAGAAAGAAACTCATACGGCCTGACCGTCTGGAAGGAATTTTTGACCAGTACAGACCAGTTTTGAACATAGCTGCCTTCACCGGTATACAACAGTCCGTATGGGAGCTCCTGATCAATATAGCCACCTTCAATCCTGATTTTTGATTCTCCTAAATTCTTAATAAAAATGGATTGATCTATCCTTGCTTCAATCTTATTGAAACTGAAATCACTATTGAAAGCATCACTTAATCCTCTTGTATATGCAAGGGAAAAAATAGGGTACTTTGTTCCCAAGCTGATCCGTTGACCGAGAGAGGAGATCAACTTCTCCTTAAAGGCATATCTCCATTGAAAAGTAATATCAGAAGTGGTGTAATCGATAACGGGTGTTTCCTCACCAACCTGGAACGCATACTGATATAATGGAGTGACCAGGGTATGGTTGAGTGATACGTTTAGCCTGGCATATCGGAGTGTTCTGAAACCAAAAGCAATACTACCCTGCTCGATGTTGTCCATTCGTTCAGCTAAAAACGTTCGCCAATCAAACTGCGCTTTCGAGAAATAACCCAATCTCGACTTCCCTACTTCCAACAGATTGTTTTGATACTTACCTCTCAGTTGAAACTCCTTTTCTTTATTGAAGGAAGCAATAAGCTCTCCGCCATACTTCCAGTGGTGATCTTTAAATCCATAACCGAAAAAACAACCTACGGAAATATTCTTCATGAGCTTATCATTGGTATAAGCTCCTAAGCCAAGCCTGATACCTTCATATTTGTTGTATGCCAGGATCTTTGAAATATCAACATCAATCCAACTCAATGGAATTTTGTTTAGAGAAACCTTCTCCATTATTTTCAGGATTGCATCAAATTTGTATTTGGCTCCCAGGCTGTCGATCACCTGATAGGTGGTACGTTCCTTTTCACTTAACGGATCAGGTCTTTGCTGCTCCCAGAACAGGCTATCTCGTTTATTGGCCAAGGCATCCATCCTGATGGCTTCCAGCGCAAAATCGTTTTTGTCCAGTTCCGGGAATAAACTGACCTCCTTGATCTCACTGATCCCGCTACCTTTCACACCGGCTGTCATTGAAGTGTTTTGACGAACAAAGATTTCAAATTTCAACTGTTCAGGGAACCATAGCTGATCATCCACAAACCGGTATTTCTGTTGGATTCTGATATCGATAAACCCGCTTTCGAATGGTTCTGCTATCACATTTTGAATGGCAAACTTATTCGTATTGATATACAGTAGTCCGGTGAGGGCTTCAAAGTTCTTTCCCGGCTGAGGCTTGAATGAAATAATAAAGGTTGTATCGTTGTCTTGAAACAAGGTGTCTTTGAGCTGGAAATCATATTTGGCCAGGCTTCCGTTACTGATCGGATTGAGATAATTGATGTCAAAAATCGGAATGATCTCATTGTAAAAAGAAAATGGCTGGATATCGGTAGCGAGTGGCGCAAAGGAAGCATCCTTAAACCCTGAAACCTTTACACCCAGGATGGTCTCTTCACTATTGTCGGGTCGGACAAATTTTCGTTCGGTGACGGATTCCATCATCAAGAGGTGGCCACCTCTGAACAAACTGTCCATCGCTTCCTTGACTTCGCCTGTGTCTGTCGTATCACTGAAATCAAAATCATAGACAACTTTGTTGTACGATTTGTAAGTGAACGAAGAAATATTTTCAGGGTTATTGGACTTTCTGTTTTCGATTACATTTCGAATAATCCTGTTGGCAGGGTTCTCACCGGCTTTCACAACGATTTCTTTGAACTCAAATACCGATTCGTGCATGGCTATGTCGATTGGCTTTTGTATGTCCGACATGGACAATGAGATGGAAAGCTTCTCATAGCCTACATAACTGAATGTGAGCGTTTCGATGGGCTTGCCAGAGTTGTAGTAAAATTTACCGTAGATATCTGATGTTGTCCCTGTACGTTCGTCCTGGTTAATAATGATATTGACAAAAGCAAGGGGCTCCCTGGTCCTTGCATCAACCACCTTTCCTGAAATAGCCATCTGGCTTTCGGCACTATGCCAGAAAATCAAGGCAAAAAATATGATTGGTATAATCCGACGCTCTATCATGTTAACAAACCAGGAAATGAAAACATACACATATTTCACCTTATATCGCCATCATATAAAATGTAAAGTGATTTTAGCTAGTATGTTCAAGTGAAAACTTCCATGTTCTGACAAAATTAATGGCCATTACTATTGATGAATGAATCATTCATCCAGAAGTTCGCGGTGTTCGGCGAGAATTCCTGACGAACAAAGGTGACGGGCAGATGAACGGAAATAAGGATATAAACGTTCACCTGAGCCTACGGAGTCCGAAACATATTATAATCCGTGTTGACAATTCCTTCGGTAATACCTAGCGTTCGAGCCATAGTAACGATCTGGCCCCGATGAAACGTCCCATGGTTGATAATATGAAGGATATATTCATACCGGCTGAGATCATTTTTAGCCCAGGGCATATTAAAATGCAATATCATCATTAGCTCTTCCTCTGTAAAAGCGCAGAACTTATCCTTCATTTCTGTAGAGACGGCCTTGAGTTCACTCAAAATATTGTCAACTTCCCTTTCTCTTACTGACCAGTTGAACCCTGAGGTACTTTCCTCTCCAATGAAGAGAATCCAGAATCGCTGGGTGCGCAGTATATGCTGCAGGGTATAATCTATGGAGGCGTAACTGGAGGGCGTTTCCTTGTATAGGATGTCATGGTCCACATCAGACAGCCATCCCACTATTTTATGATTTGCCCACTCATTGAAAGATGCGTAATGGCCAATCAGCTTATGTAGGCTCATAGGTGTCTGCTTAAATAATTTTCTTTCGTTTGAACCACAGATAAATAACAATGGAAATGATGGCCATCAGTCCGAGGGTCATAAAATATCCATTCTGCCATTCGAGCTCCGGCATGTGCCTGAAGTTCATCCCATAAATACCCGCAATAAAAGTCAGTGGCAGAAAAAAGGCTGAAAAAATCGTCAGCAGCTTCATGGCATCATTGCTTCTTTGTGCGGTGACAGACAGATACGAATTGAGAATCGTATTGGCATCTTCGATGACTTCATCATATTGTAACACATAACTCAGGGTTGTTTCCTTAGTGTCTTGCAGCGTTGAATTCAATTCCGGTTTTACAATAACCTGATTGAGGACACCCTGTGTCAGTTGGAGTATTTTTTTGGAAATTCTTGCTTTGGATTTTTGATAATACAAAGCTTCAATTGAAATAGAATGACCGCTTTGCAGGAATATCTCCCGCTCAAATTCATCCATTCTATCGCTCTGCACCTGCAATGGCCCTTCGTAGGTCAACAGTATTTCATTGATGATATCCAGCATCAGTGCTTCGCTGGAATCGTACTCATTTGACTGGTCTTTCAAAAAAGGAAAACTGGCCCTGTGCACTGTGAGTAGACTTGTTTCATTTATAAAAAAGGCAATCTTATTGGACAGCTCTCCCACTGAAGAAACGTTGGCATTCAGATTAGCCGAATATGCCCTTAAGATGATAAACGTATAGCTGTTGACTTTTTCAATTTTAGGCAAATGGCCTTGTTCAAGGATATCCTCGAACAGGTTAATATCGATATGGAACATTTCGGTCAGCAATTGCAATTCTTCCTGGCTCGGTGCCTCGAGGTCCGTCCAGATAAAATGCTTGTAATACTTAACTGATTTGCTCATATTTTAGATAGGGTCATGTAATGCTACGCCGGGACAAATTTAACAATAGATCACGTCCCATTAGGTTATTTCTATGGTCGTCCGTCCTGTTTGTTAAAATTAAAGTAATCAAGGGGGCAGACCTTGTCCCCGATTTCTTACTTTTACAGTATCTGATTGCGCCAATAAACCATTCCCGATTTGTTGCATTAAACCAGTTAATCCTTAACGCACCATGACATTAACCCATTCATCATTAATGTTACACATGAAACACTCCATTTTACTGCTTCTGATTGTTTTAGGCATGATTCCTTTCGTTTCTGCACAACATAATCTGCTTAATGAATTCACGGCACAACCTGTCCTAACCAAGGAAAAACATCATCTCTCCGGTACCTCAAAACGCTCAGGTACATTGACCGAAACATTGGATTTCGTGTTTGATAGTATCAGTGCTGTTTCTACCATTAAAGGATTCAATGCAGCCATGTTGTTGCCGGATGGCACCATTTGGAAAAGAGCTTCAGGCTTATCGGTGGAAGTCCCTTTCAACCTACCATTGAGCACTGAACACCTGATGGGAATGGGGAGTATCACCAAATCGTTTGTTTCCACCACCCTATTGTTATTGTACGAAGAAGGTTTACTGGATCTCAATGATAGTATCGGAAAATATGTTGGGCCATACACAAACGTCCCCGGTTCAGTAACGATCCGCCAATTACTCAGCCACCGTTCCGGAATCAATGATTATCTCAATGAGAACCCGGATATGATCAACGCCTGGGTCGCCAATCTTGACAGTATCTGGGTGATGGACACCATCTTAAACAACTATGTCCTGCAACCTAATTTCCCGGTAGGCGCATCATGGTCTTATTCAAATACCAATTATTTGCTTGCTGGCCGGATTATAGAAAATATCACAGGACTACCCTGGTATGAAGTTGTCCGCAACAAAGTAATCGAACCGCTTGGCCTGGCACATACCTTCGCCTATCCATGGGAATCTCCCGGAGCCCAGCCCTTCTCCCACGTTTGGCTTGATGTTGATGGCAACGGAACAGTTGATGACGTCCAGGGTTTTGGCATACCGGTATCAGGCATATTTAGCATTGCGGCAAGCGCGGGCTGCCTGCTGTCCACGCCTGAAGATTTGGCCATCTTTAGTCAAAAAGTCTATAGTGGCCAGGTACTTCATCCTGAGACACTGGCAGAAATGCAGATGGATTATATTCAAAATGGTTCTGGATCCCTTTATGGCCTGGGTGCAGCCAGCTTTGCAATTCCTGAAAACCTTGAAAACTGGGGTCACGACGGAAATTTGTTTTACAAATCGATTGCCCTATATTTTCCAACCGAAAACATGTCGCTCGCTGTACAGCAAAACGATAATCGCAGTTTTGATCCTTCTGCTCCAGACCCTGTCATCGATGAAGGATTCCTCTTTATTGGTTTGCTCGATGCTTATCTAAACTATGAATCCATCTCCGGCACAACAGATTTAAATAATCAAAGGGTTGCCTATACCTATTCTCCCAATCCTGCTACAGATAAAGTGACCATTACTGTCAACGAAAATGAAATTTTGGCCATTGGCACTATCTATCTGATAAACGCTGCGGGAAGAGTGATTTCAGTCGTGAATGGAGAACAACGGAATGAAGTAGAGCTAAACGTTTCCTCGTTTGCTCCGGGAGTATATTTTATAGAAGTAATTGGATCAGGCAATCAGTTGTTAGGGATACAAAAATTTGTTGTTGATTAAAAAAAGAATCAACAAGGTGTTGCTTTTATGCAAATATTCGCCCACCCTGGAAACATATTGCATACCGCTTTAGCAAAATCTTTTTATCTTTATTATGCATAGTCATCCAGCCCTCTTGGGTGAGCATTTTTAAGGTGCCCTCTTCACTTTAAAGCCGTTAGCATTTACACCCGGATCGTCATTACAAATGAAATACTTGCTTTTTACCGTACTCCTGGTAAGTTCCGGTTTGGTAATAGCCCAACCTCATCCTTTCCTGGATTATACGATCTATGACTATCTGGTCAGTGCTACGCATCCAAACGGATGTCCTCCGGAATATGTCACCGGATTACCCGATGATTCTACATGGGTCAATATGTTGCCCAATAGCGTGATGACCGGGTATTTTGGCATGGCATGGAAAGATCTGCCGGGTGCTGACTTATTGCTCGAGGCATCCTTTCATCATCACAATTACAGTGTGCGGCTTATCCTGGAGGGAGGCAATTTTTCGGGAGCTCATCCGGTGGTTGAAAATGATTGGATTGATTATCCCTTTGTCAG
>JAGOIB010000077.1 GCA_017995875.1 Saprospiraceae bacterium | reverse complement strand
GGTACATTATTTAATGCTGCAGTATTGCCAGTTACCGGGCCTGTCCATTGATATGTATACGGAGGAGTACCTCCGTTAACAACAACAGCAATTGCACCATTACTTGTAATATAATCTGTAGGGTTAGTGGTAATATAGGTAAAAGTAAAAGCTGGAGGAGATGTAATCACTGTTGTCGCAGAAGCTGTTTGTGCGGATGCATCCGTCACAGTGAGTGTGTACGAGCCGGCACAAAGATTACTGATATCTGCAGTGGTTGCTCCATTCGACCAATGATAGGTGAATGGTGCTGTACCACCGACAATGACTGATGTGATTTCACCATCACATATGCCATTACAACTCGTTTGGAAATTTCCATATTGCGTAACGGTAAGACTTACATTTATTCCACCTGCAAAGACTGTAAAGCAAGTATCAATTGTACAACCATTACCATCTGTTACTGTCACACAATACTGTGCAGGACACAACTGTGTGATATCCTGCGTTGTTGCACCATTCGACCATAAATAAGTATAAGGTAATGTTCCACCTGTAACATTCAGGTCTATTGCACCCTGGCAAGTCTCATTCACATCATTTGTTATAGACGCAGTGAGCACAATGGCTGTTGGTTCTGTAACTGTAAAACAAGAATCTCTTGTGCTTCCGGCATTGTCCGTTGCGGTTACGCAATAAATACCAGCTTTCAGATTGCTAATGTCTTCTGTTGTTTGTGTAGGTGTCGTATTCCATATAAAAGTATAAGGAGGTACTCCAAAAGAAACAGAAAGATTAATGGCTCCATTCGAACCTCCTTTACACGAAACATTTGTAATACCTGCACTTAATTCTGCACCGACTACATATGGATCAGGAATAAATGTGCAATCCTTACTATCTGTTACAGTCACCGTGTAAGATCCAGCACACAGATTGAAAATATCCTGATTAGATGAGGGAGGTGTTGTATTCCAGTTGTACGTATACGGTGGTGTTCCTCCTGTCACTGTTATATCCACTGCACCATTGCATGCACCAGCAGGATTAGGATTTGTAATTGATCCGGTAACAGATATCGGCTGCGGATCATTTAGAGTTTCTGTTGCAATAATAACTTGTGTACCAACTGTAATTGTTACAGTGTAAGTGCCTGCACCTAACCCTGAAAGATCTTGTGTTGTTCCTCCCGGAGGGTTGCTCCATTGATACGTAGGTGTTTCAGGACAATCTTCAATGACGGTAAGATTAATCGATCCATTCGTTTCTCTGGGGCATGTTGGATCTGTACCAACAATGGTATAGGATAAATTGCATGTAGGAGGATCAGTACAATTAACTTTAATCTCACCACGACCTTGTAGTAATGCAGGTACATAAGTTGAATCAGGCAATCCAAAAAATTCCATTTCAAGTGGATTGTCTGTAAATGTAACAGCAGATGAAGTTCCTGCTGCACCTTTTGCCTTGAGACACAATGTGAAAATGGTTGAAAAATCAGGTAAGGAAACGCCTTCCAAACTGAGATCTAACCAACTGACAACTATTTGTCCTTCATCAATGCCAGGGTCTGAAGGAGTTCCAAATCCATCAACGCTCAACCCTGGAATACCAAAGTTTTCCAAATGATCAAATTCAAAAACTGTGGAATCCCAATTCATACTAAACTGAACCGCGATGAGGCTATCAAAATCATTTACCTTGACATCAAAACAAGCGAGGCCACCCGGATTCGTACAGACTGTATCTGCAATCAATGCGAAACCTTCTAACTGACATTGTGCAGTAATGGAGGCAGGCGTAAGATTTACAGTATGCGGAACTCCATCAACATCGGCGATCAGTACGGCAGGGATAGTTCCAAATTGAATATCACTTGACTGTCCTCCATTACCGATGACATCAAAACAGATTTCAAATAATACCGTACCATCCGGCAATGAATCGTTTTGAACATTGCTATCAATCCAAATTACGCGAAGAACACCAGGAGCAAAGAGATTGGTATTTCCTGAACTAAATCCTGGCAGTGGTGCAAAATTCCGGAACTCATTAAATTGTAAAATCGTAGGATTATAAATCAGTGAGAATTCCATAATACCGACCGTATTAAAATTCTCAACGGTGAATTGAACACAGGCTTGTCCTCCGCATGGTCCGGTAACGGCATTTCCAATAATATTTATGTCTTCAGTGCATCCAGTGCCGGGGATATTGACTCTGCCGTTATTTGCGACTAATCCAACATCATTGACACCATCCTCAGAAACAACAATTTCTGTAGGCGTACCTGTAATATTAATACCTGAACTTTCGCAAGGTGCTCCTACTACTTCAAACTCAATCGTGAAGAAAAGGGATCCGTCTGGAATGGTGATCTGCGTAATGCTGCTTTCAATCCAGGCCAATGTCAAAATTCCGTTGTCCACATCCTGCTGTCCAAAAACGGAAGCTGACAAACCAGGTACGGATGCATTAAAATTCTTAATGCTCCTGAACTTAAGCACAGCTGGATTCCACTGAGTGGAATATTGAACAACGATGATATCGGTGAAATTATCAACATGGAAATCAATGTCTATAATCTGGCCGGGAGTGGCATCAGTGTTAGTGATGTTGAATATGGGCTGTTCAGCTCTCAATTGAAGAGAAGCAAACAAGGCAAGGATGATACCAAAGATGGATTTACTCATTAGCAAAAACTTTATTCTGTTCAAAAAACTTAATCTTAAGCAAATCAGGCGCAAATATAGTAATACTAATTGCAATATCATACGCAAAAGTATGCAAAAGTCAGGGTAAGCACTAACAGCTAAAACTGTACCATGTTACTATCGCAACAAAGAGGGAGAAGTTGGTTGTTCGGGCGCAAATCAACGATCGCGGAGCAAAATTGGTGAAATTCTTTCATGTATCAAAGAAACCCATCATAAGTACACGTGCTAGTATTTAATATTAATTATAATTTAACTATTTATAATGCTCATAATGAATTAGTTAAATAAAAAACCCTGGCATTAGCCAGGGTCAGGATGAGTCGGTTTTTTATTCTGCCCGAGAGAGCACAAAAAAAAGTCATTGCCTCGGAAGAGGCAATGACTCTTGCATACATAGTGTTTTATTGACGGACAAACTTACCAGAAAGTTCGCCTAAACCTGAGGTAACACGGTAGTAATAAACACCGGGTAGCTGGATTATCTCAGAATTGATAACTATCTCAGCCTCATTAGTATAGGAGACATATTTGCGATTGAATAGCTCAACTCCTTTCATGTCATAGAAACTGACCACAAACTCCTCGCCGGCTGGAATAATGACCTGAAGCTTGGTTACATCCGTAAATGGATTTGGTGACAATTTGGACTCAAAGGTGTTTGCCGCAATATTTTCGTGGTAAGGCAAAAACTCAATCTTCTGATTTTCAAGACCTTCTGTATATATTTCAGCATACAGCGCGTCTTCGTTATTTGCCAGTAAGTCTTCAAGGGACATTTCGAATGGAAGATTTTCGATCGTAAAAAGTACGTCTCCCGCTTTGACTTCGGCAGGAGAAGATTGACCCCAGCTGATATTGGTGAAACCGTCCTTGTCTTCAGCCACATTGGCCTGGTCTAAGGTCAGAACACCTTCTTTTACATTGATTCCCAGACCATTAAGAGACATCTGGAAACCGTAGATGGGGGCATCCTCTGAGGCAATGACCTCGTATGAATGATCGACGGCATTTTCTTTTACAAATAGTGGTAAGGCACTTGAAGTCCTTGGCGTAAGATTCCAGGCCATATTGACCATATCTCCGTTGACGTCACCCATCTTAAGCGCCTTGAAGGAAGCTGAAGTTGGGAAAGTGCCGTTATGATCAATTTCTACACCTGAATGACATAAGTTCTGTAAAAGATCCTCAGGTGCACCAGGAGAGCAAGGGTCGCCAAAGAATACCCAGGAAAGATTTCCTTTGAAGCTTGGGAGTTTAAATCCACCTAAGAGGGCCTTTTTTAACAAAGACAAGTCATTAGCGCCGATGTGGCCATTACCATCCAGATCCGCAGCATAAAGCTTGTATGGTTCTGTAATTGGTTCTACACCACTAATATGCCTTTGAAGCGTTACCAGGTCAAGGGTGGACATACCTTCAAGTTTCTTGCCTCCTCTGGACAACTTGATCATACGGTTGTATTGGGTTGTTCCAAATCCAAGGACAAAATGACCTGTCGCATCAGACGTTGAAGTCACATCATCATCATCCAGTGATTGGTCAGGCATAATCTTAAACATTTCGGCTGAAGTCTGAGGGATGGCCACTCCGGTAAATGAAGTAACAAGACCTTGTATTGAATTCATGCCAAAGCAGGCATCTTCATTGTCATTGATCTTGATAAATGTGGTACAGTAATCCTTGTTACCATATTCATCATGCACCCAAATCTGGATAGGCACTGTACCAAGATCATCGCATGTGAATGTCCTGGAGGCTTCCCATGGGTTTTCAGAGAAAGAATATTTCAGTTTGTATGCCGGAGTACAGTTGTCATAACTGGAAGCATTGAAATCCTTAGCCCATATGGTGACCATACCGCCTAAAGGCATTACTACTGTTGAAAGTCCGTAATAGCATATTGGTGAAGGAGCCTTCTTATCAATTACATGGATCTTGTAGCTGCAGGTTCTATAGTTACTGCAGGCATCCGAGACATTCCAAAGAATCTTGTGCCATCCATTAGGAAGTATGCGATCCACTGTTGGTTGACCTGAACCTGCATAACTGATGTCATACGTTCCATCATTCCATAAGTCAATCTTATAATCCCATCTGAGGCCATCTGTTGTAGTACAATCATCTTCGATAGGAGGTTGTTCATAATATCTACCTGAGCAGTTAGGCTCATATCCATTCACCACCACATCCTGACATCCATTGAGGAAAGTAGGAGGATTAGGATTCATAAGTTTGATCACTTGTGTATAATGCCAGATACCCGGGCTCCATGGATTGTTTGGTTGGTACTTACACCAATCGATTACTGTCCATTCTCTAAGGATCTTTTTGCAGGCACCATCAGAAAACGTAAAAACGAGATCTTCATGGGCATAGCCAATCAGGCTGCATGAATTGCCATAACCATTATAGCCATTGATCGTTGGCTTATTATAAGGAGGCTGCAGATCTTCAGGATCGACATCTTCAGGGCCATAGAGACATGCATTGGCAGTAAAATCATCCGGCCAGTCGATGTTATAATAGGAATTGGTGAAATCCTTTACTGTAATAGTCTGGTAGCACCAGTCGGACCAGTTACCCATCTCGAGGTAAAATTTCCTTTTGATAATACCTACCCCGCAGGAATTCCTGTAGTCAATCACTTCAGGGATCGTCACCCAGACATTGTTATTGTTTCCGCTGCATCCGCCGTCTGAACCTGCAAAACCATCAAGTCCCCAATTATATGGCTGTTGATAGCCGTTATTTCCTGGGTCATTGATGAGGATTGGCAAACGAGGAGCACCATTGACAGCTATTGTACCGAAAGTACGGTTGTATGGATTATTTAAAGCATCAGGCCCAAACCAGAAGCTGCAGCTCACAGTAATATTGGGAGGGCACTGGATATGCGGATAGGAATTATCCTGAACCGTTACTTCTGCCATACACTCATTATAATTGCCATGAGCATCTGTAACACGAAGGACAACCCATATGGTCTGGCCTACGTCTTCGCAGCAAAATTCAACATATGGCCTGAACTGGGTATCATCAGCTACTCCCGGAGGGCACCACCCCTGGGTCATTCTTCTGGCCTGATAGGTTTCGAGATGACAATTGTCATAACTGCCGTCATCTATATCAGTGGCCCATAATTTAGCCGTACCTGTATTGGAGAGTGCCACAACTGTGTGGGCATCGCATATAGCCACCGGTGCTACATAGTCGTGATAGCAGTCCATTTCGCTTCGTAAAGGACTGGTAATCAACAATGTAAACAGGAGGAAGGAGAAAAGGGTAAAAGATGTTTTCATATAAAAGGGATTATGAGATTTATGAGGTGGTCATAGAATTACAAGCTAATGCACAATCAGAAAGGACAAACTATCCGATCTAAAAGTAATAAAGATGCCAATAAATTAGTGGGAGGGTGCTCAAAATTAACCCAAAAATTGGATTTTCAAGCATTTAGCAAAAAAATGGTCAAGTTTTTGCTTCCGGCTTTTAGCCCAATTGATTTTCTATTGCAAATCTGACTAAGCCTGCAGTGGTGGAGATGTTCAATTTTCGCATAATATTTTTCCGGTGAGCACCTACGGTTTGTGGGCTGATGAAGAGTACATCAGCAATTTCCGCATTACTTTTTGCCTGAGCCACAAGACTAAGGATTTCAAGCTCACGCCTTGTAAGATTGTATTTGGCCAGGAAAGATTCCTCAAAGAGATTAACCTCAACATCTTCAACGACATCTTTTGGGTACAGTTGTATACTCTTACTCATAAAGAGTTGTCCCTTTGCTACCTGGGCCAGTCCATCCAATAATTCAGATAAAGCGCTGGTTTTCAGTATGTATCCTGCCACATTATGAATCTGGAGGCACTCCCGGACAAATTTGGTGTCGTTGTATTTCGTGACGATGACGATGCGAAGTCTCGGGTATTCTGTTTTAATCAACGGGATGACTTCAAGACCATTCATGACAGGCATGTTAAGATCCAGTAAAAGAATGTCCGGTACGGAAGATTTCAATTTTGCCAAAAGTTCAACGCCATTGGAAGCCGTCCCAAGGACTTGAACAGGAAAGATAGTTTGTTGCTGAAGGGCTATTACAAGAGAATCCACATAGAGTATGTGGTCATCGGCAATAAATAGTGAAATCGGTTTAGGATCTGTGAATGTCATTCTTTCGCTACCATCTGTCGCAATTTTCATACCACCTTTACGTATGAAAAGCATGTAAATGTAAACGATCTGTATCGAATGCCTGACAGAATAAATAAGCGAATGCCCTTACTCATCAGAATGCTTGACGCGACAGTAGCGCTGCTACTTCAGTATGTATTGAAGTACAGACGCTCCATTATCACCCGGAACCTGCAGGCTTCATTTACTTATGCGGCAAAAGAGGAGTTGTCAAGGGATGTCAAAGCTAATTACCGCTATATGGCAAAACTCCTGAGACAAATTGTTGTGAAACCCAGCAGGCAATTGCTCATGCGACGTTTGCATATAGCTCCAAACCCACTGCTGGATCAGTGGTTGAATGAAGGTCGAAGTGTAATTGTAACTTTTGGCCATGTGGGTAACTGGGAATGGACTGGTTCGTTCCTTGGCATCCACTACCCTGACCAGGTCTGTGCCCTTTATAAAAAGATCAAATCACCCCGAATCAATAAATTGATGTATCGTCGACGTTCGTCTCATGTCAACTATCTGGTCGAAAGCAAGCAAATGAGCGATTTGATCCGATTGATACAAGCCAAACCTCTCCTGATACTGATGATAGCTGATCAGAATCCGGGATCTTCCAAAGGTATTTCGTGGGTGCCATTCCTGGGCAGGGAAACTGCCTTTGTGAGCGGCCCGGAAAATCTTGCATTGCGTTATCAGCTACCGGTCGTTTATATACATTCTGCTCCCAGATCAGATGGTGGATATGAACTTACGTGCCAAACATTGTATGATGCCAAAGAAAAAGTGCAAGCCGGGGAAATAATGAAACGATATGCAGCTAAGCTTGAAGAAAACATTACTTCGTTCAGACCACAGTGGTTGTGGTCACACAAAAGATGGAAGCGGAATAAACCAAATTAATGAAGACAGAAAAACACAATAGGTTTAAGATGACCAAAGCTCCATTCAAATGGGCTACTGGTTACTTTTCATACTTTTACATCGCACAAAAACATATCTGGCGCTTTCATGGCTGAAAAAGAACAAGGGAATCTAATGGATTATATTCGGAGCAAGGATTTCCGGTATACCCTGGTGGCGATCCTGGCCTTCCTTGGTATAGTTTTACTTGCCTCTTTCCTGTGGTTGAAGTTGTATACACATCATGGACAGGAATTAGAGATGCCTGATTACACCGGCTACCAATATGAAGATGCGGTAAGAGATGCAGCCCGTAACAAATTCCGAATGAGCATTCGGGATTCCATCCATATTCTTGGCAAACCAGGAGGTGTGGTTGTGAGCCAAAACCCAGATGTAGGATCCCTGGTTAAATCCAATCGGATGATATATGTCACCATCACAAAGCGAAGCCCTGATAAAATATTATCAAGCCGACTGCCTGAAATGTATGGTAAAAACTATGAACGCAAAAAGAAGGAATTGGAAGAACATTTTGAAATAAAATCGAGGATCGTTGACACCAAATATGATCCAGGTGATCCAGGTCAGATATTGGAAGTACGCTACAAAGGGAAAGTAGTTTTTGATTCCAAACGAAGAGACAATACCATTCAAATCGATAAGGGGGATTATCTTGAATTTCTGATCTCCGCGAAATCCGGTGGCGAAGTGGAAATTCCTGATCTCACCTGCAAGACGTATGAAGAGGCGCTTTTCTTGCTTGACAATCTTGGTCTTACTATTGGTGAAGTTATCAAGGAAGGAACAATTGATGATTTGAATTCAGCTTATGTCATTGCACAGTATCCTGTGGCGGATGGAACAATGATTGAAATGGCCTCTACCATCCAACTCACTGTCAGTAATAGCAAACCAGATTCATGTCCATAACCATCATCAAATAACATCTATGAATGAAATAACTGCATCAGCACTTCATGCCCGTTTAGTTTCGGGAGAAGAATTAATTTTAATTGATGTGCGTGAGCCTTATGAGCATGAAGAATACAATATCGGTGGAACGAATATTCCTGTTACCGAACTACCCTTTCGCATTGATGAATTGAGGGCACTTGGTGATCATGAGATTGTATTGTATTGTCAATCCGGCAATCGTAGTATGCTGGCGCAAAAATTATTGGCCACTCAATTCAACATTGTAAATACTACCAATCTCCTTGGCGGAGCGAGAGGTTGGAAAGAGGAAATGAAAAGTGAAGAGTGATGCTTCGACCTGCTCTTCACATCCATGTGCTATACTTCGGCTTCGCTCAGCACGACGCAGCTCAGCAACCAAGTGAAAAGTGGCGAGTTTCGAGTTATGAGGTAACGGCACTCCTGCCACTTTCCTAGAGGCCAAATCGAAACGCCGTTGGATGGAGTTTTCTCCGCCAACAACCGCAACGTAAGAACGTAAGTCTCCTTCACACTTTGAATGCAATTTCTTCTTCATTCAAAGGTTACGGCGACCAAGGGAGGAGTGGGTGTTGTGTGTGTGTTTCCTTCGCCTCAGCCTTAGCCTTCGCCTTTTTTCTTAGCCTCTTTTCTTAGCCTAGAACTTGTTTTTCCACATCATGCTTTCTAAAGGAAGATCGGTGCGTTGATTGTATTTCGCTCCAGGTTTGCGATTGTACATATTTTCGATGGGGCCTTCGACCGC
>JAGOIB010000076.1:1257-9569 GCA_017995875.1 Saprospiraceae bacterium | reverse complement strand
TGGGCAAGTCCTTCCTTCAATGACAATGTGTGGACAAATGCCCAGGGTGGCTTTGGCTATGGCGATGGTGACGATGTGACACTTGTTCCGGATACAACAAGTGCATTTTATTATCGACAGACGTTCACTGTTACTGATCCCTCAAAACTTGATAGCGCTATTCTAAGCATGGATTACGACGATGGATTCATCGCTTATCTAAACGGTGTTGAAATAGCCCGTAGTTATAATATGCCGGATGGTTCGCCCGATTTTCAGACCTATACCAATGTAGATCATGAAGCACAAATGTATGGAGGCGGTGACCCGGATGTCTTCCCGATTTCAAAAACCGAACTCTCCTCTTTACTTGTAACAGGGCAAAATATACTGGCCATTGAAGTCCACAATGTAACACCTCCGTCAAGTGATCTTACCGGACGCACCTGGCTTCATTTTGGCATTCATACACCTGACGTTTTCTATGGCCCAAATCCTTCTTTTTTCAATGATATCATTGTTACTACTTATCATACCAATTTTAAAATCGCTTTTGGAGAAACCATCGCATTATACGATGCTGACGGTGGAATTATTGACACAGTAACTGTTGATTATTTGCTGCCTGGTCATTCGATCATGCGTACAGATGACATTGGTGCATGGTGTTTGACAGACGATCCTACTCCCGGTGAAACGAATGGAAACAATTGTCTTTCAGGTTATGCTGAAACACCTGTTATTTCTCCTGAAGCTGGTTTTTATCAGACAGATCAAACAATTACTATATCAGGTAATGCTGTACGGTATACAACAGATGGTAGTGAACCCGTTGATACATCTTTGTTGTATACAGGTCCTTTTTCAATTAATACTACTTCGGTGATCAGAGCCAGAAGTTTTGAACCGGGTAGATTAGCCGGTCCAACAGCAAGTGCATCCTATTTTATTGGTGTAACACACGATCTTCCCGTATTGAGTATCACATCAAAGCCAGGCGATCTTTTCAATGATGGAAGTGGTGGACTAGCCGCATATGATGATTATAATTCAGGAAGACGGGCACCGGTCCACCTGGAATATTTTGATAAAAACAGGAACCTTGCCTTTTCGGAAAATGCAAGCCTTCGACCTGTAGGAGGATACTCCATTGCATTTGATCAGAAATCCATGCAGTTTGCCTTTGATGAGGATTTTGGTGCTGCGGATGAAATACACTACCCTCTTTTTGGAAGAGACAAACCAGGCATTACAAGCTACCGTGAATTTCGTGTGCGGAATATGGATGATGACTGGAACAGTACAAGGATGCGTGATGTGATCGCCAATCAACTCACCCTGCCAACACATTGTGCTTCTACAGGCTATCAGCATATGGCTGTATTTATCAATGGTGAATACTGGGGCCATTATGGTGGCAGAGAAGTAACCAATGAATACTATGTCCGTGACAATCATGGTGCAGAACCTGATGAGGTGGACGAAATACTATCCTCCTATTTTGAGGATGAAGATTATCTCGTTGACGAAGGGACGGGTGATGATTTCTACTCGATGAGTGATTTTATCATCGGGAACGATATGACTGATCCGGTCAATTTTGCTGCCGCTAAAAAAAGAGTTGATTGGGAGAATTGGGTCGATTACTTCGCGGCAGAAATGTACCTGGGCAATGGCGATTGGTTTTCTAGCATGTATTTCAACAATACAAGAATGTACAGAGCTCCGGATGTACGCTGGCGATATATTCTTTTTGATGTAACCTACGCTCAAGGGAATGGTACATCATCTACAGTCAATATCCTTGAGGAAGCTTTGGCAAACCCCGCATTCCCTAATCGCTACACAGACATGATGAATAGCCTGCTCCAAAATCAGGAATTTAAAAGGTACTTCATCAACCGATTCGCGGATGTGATGAATGAATACTGGACTCCGGAAAAGACGGGCGAACTCATCAATAAAAATGCAGATGAAATTGCTTCTGAAATAGATTTACAAAGTGCACGTTGGGGTTCACCTGATTCACTCCAATGGCGCGACAACGTGCATGATCTAAGGGAGTTTCATGTGGTGCGGCGTGTCTATCAACGCAATCAGATCGAGGAGTATTTTGGATTGAATGATCAAGACGATCTCTCCCTTAACATAGAGCCTGCAGGGGCTGGTGTCATCCAGATAAATACGATCATTCCTAAGACATATCCCTGGGCAGGCATCTATTTTGATGGTAACCCAGTATCGATGATAGCTGTGGCCAATCCAGGTTACACTTTTGATCATTGGGAAAATAATCTTTCCCTTGACAATCTGCCGGATTCGTTTAGCATCAACCCGCAACCCTTTGCTGAATTTACGGCTGTTTTCACAGGTGCAGCACAACCGGTAAATCTTGAATTGGCTGAAGTCAATTATCATTCAGATCCAACAACGGATGCAAGCGACTGGATTGAAATCAGGAATGCAGCCGACTATCCCATCGATCTTACCCATTTTGAAATGCAGGACAGAGATTGGTACAATGCATACCCAATTCCCGCCAATACGATACTGCAGCCCGGCGAGCGGTTAGTGGTCGTTGAAGATGATGACAAATTCACCGCTATTCATCCTGATGTTTTAAATAAAGTGGGAAGTACGTTATTCAAGTTGGATAACAGTGGAGATCAAATCAAGGTTATAGATCGTAAAGGTGCAATCGTTTTACAATCCAGCTATAACAATAAAGCACCATGGCCTTGCACACCTGATGGGTTTGGACGCTCACTTGAACGACACCCTGAAGGAAATGATCCTGATCAACCTGAAAGTTGGTTTGATGGATGCATGGGCGGTAGTCCCGGGACTGCATATCAACTATGTGAAGATGATCTGATTGTAAGTGAAATCAATTATCATTCGTCTGTTGCCCAGGATGCCGGAGATTGGTTTGAAATAAAAAATCAACTTACCTCACCGGTGGATCTTTCCGGATGGACGGTTCGTGATGATGCTGACGAACATATTTTTACAATTCCCAATGGTGTGAATTTAGCTGCTGGTAAATACCTGGTGGTGTGTGAAAACGAAGAAGTCTTTAGCACCATACATACCAGTGTACCTACGCTGATCGGAGATCTCGGTTTTGGTCTGAGCAACGGTAGTGATGTGATTCGATTGTATAATGCAAGCGGACAATTGCAATTGAGTGTATGCTATGATGACATTGATCCCTGGATTACTTCTGCTGATGGAGAAGGTTATACCCTTGAACTTACTGATCCTGATGCTAATCTAAATGATGCAGCAAGTTGGTTTGCCGGATGTCTGGGTGGTTCTCCCGGCGGGCCATATGATCCGAATTGTCTTCCGGTGAGTGTAAAACCTATTACTGGTTCAGATGTATTATCCATCTATCCAAATCCTTTTGATCAATCACTGACCATTCAGCTGCAGGAAGATGCTTCAGGTACGATTCGAATAATGGATGTCTATGGAAAAATAATTTTGCAGCAAGCAGTTAACGGACAGACAACTACTGTTCAGACAAATGCATGGAGTGCTGGAGTTTATTTTGTCATGACCGAGACCAATAGTGTACAGATGGTTGAAAAAGTAATGAAGAGATAATAGGGTGATTGGAAAGTATATCAGCGGATCAAGGTAACATCTCCCCTGAAATACTCTCCCTTGATTGCACCATTTATGCTATACGTTACATGTATTGTGTAGGCATATACACCTGCCGGTATTTGCTTATTTCGGAATGAGCCATTCCATTCAAAAGGAACCTGGGTGGAATTAAAAACCATATTGCCCCAACGATCAAATATGGAAACTTCATTTGAAAGAATATCTGTAGTACTATTCGTGACCAGGTAAAAAAGATCGTTTATGTTATCATTGTTAGGACTGAAGATATTTGGAAAATAGATTTCACTTTCTGCGCATCCCTGGTCCGGATAAAATTCAACCTGTTGTGAAACCGTTGAACAAGGAGTTGAAACGGTTACGGAATAGATTCCTGCCTGTGTCACCATAATGGACGATGCTTGAACGCCCGTGCTCCAGGCATACAACGCATCAAACAATTGAGTTACGTCCAGTGTAATAGAATCTCCCTGACACCAGGGGACCTGATCTTCAAGATCAAGCACTGGTTGCCGCTGATCAAATGAAACAGTAATGCTATCTGATTGACTGCCACATTCGTTTTGCATTAGCAAGCTATACGTTTTGGCTGCATCTGCTATCATTTGAGGCAGACTACTTCCATCCTGCCAACTGATAATATCATTCGTCAGGGGCGCGAAAAGTATAATTTCTGTACCTGCACACAACGTCGTATCATTACCAAGATCGAAAGGAGATGGCGGAGCCTTACTACTTACAATTATTGTGTCTGATTGCGCATTGCACAAATTGAATGCAGTGACAAAATAGGTCCCTGCCGATTGAACATCAAAGCTTGACAATGTTGAACCATCCTGCCATAAATAATTGACATTGGGAATATGGGTTGTCAATGTCAGCATATCCCCTGCACATATCACTGTATCTGCCCCCAAATAAAAGGGAGGCACATCAGCACTGAGTGCAACGAGAATGGTATCTGTGGAAGTCCCACAAAGATTATTGATTTGAACCCAATACATTCCTGGCATAGTGATAAGAAATGTATCTGTCATACTCAAATCCTGCCATACATACATCACATCAGGGATGCTTAATGATAACAGCAAGGATTGTCCCTGACACAAGGATGTGTCAGTGCCCAGGTCAGGTATCGGAGGTGGTGCCATCATATCCACATAGACAGTATCAGCACCTGACCCACAGTCATTGGTTACAGTGAGCGAATACGTTCCTCCAGTCAAGACAAGATATGTAGTGTCCGTTGACAGATCATTCCATTGATAGGTCCCATCGGTTCCTGCATTCGTAAGTATGACGGAGTCTCCCGTACAAATGGTAAAATCCACTGGCAATACAACTTGTGGAATACCATTCGTGAGCTGAAGGTCTAAAGTATCTGCGGATGAAAAACAGCTATTAGAAACGGTTACAATATACTGACCGGGTGACACTGCATCGTACACAGGATTTGTACTTCCATCCTGCCAAATATAATCTGTAGCCTCAGGTGATCCAGACACATCCAATTGATATGGAAATTGCGCAGAACAAAGAGTAATATCCTGGCCCAGGTCGACTGATGGAATCATGATTTCATCTACTATAAGGGAATCACTGTCGGACCCACATTGATTTGACACTGTGACGATATACAATCCTTCATTGGAAATCAAATAAGTTGAATCCATGGAACCATCCTGCCAGAGAAAATTGGCATTTATCGTGTCAAGGTTGATCAACCATGCATTACCTGTGCACAAGGACAATTCAGCTCCTCCTAACTCAACAGCGGGAGTCACAATTGGTGAAATGATAATTTCATCCGTATAGCTTCCACATATATTTGAAACTGTCACAGCATATATTCCCGATGTATCGGCCACAGACATCGAAGCCGTATTACCATCCTGCCAGAGAAAATCTCCCCATTGAGGATTTAGATTAAAAGAGATCATGGTACCAGGGCATAATACTGTATCCAAACCAAGTGAGAAGGGAGCAGGAGGAGGAAGGACAATGATCACTATCGAATCGGAGGAAATGTTACAACCATCATCCATCGTCACATAGAATGTTCCTGATGCTGCCAATGAAATATCGGGTGTTAAGGCTCCGGTGCTCCAAACATATTGCCAGTTTGGATCGAGGGAAATATCAAAATGATCACCACTACACAGCGTTACCGAATCAGTACCAATGTCGACAGGAGCTGCACTTCCATTTATGGTGATGTCAATGCTGTCAATACCTATATTGCAACCATCCGTAATAGTTACATTATAAATGCCGGAGGTTGATACCATCAACGTATCTGCAGAAGATCCATCTTCCCACATATACCCGACACTATCTACTGCGGCTTCAATGATATATGCATTACATGCAGAAACAGGGCCACCGAGATCTATAGGTATCACTCCTGGATCAGGACCTTCTTCAACAACAACGTCATCAATAAAATAATAGGAATAAATAGAAGATGGCGAGCAATCAGGGTCTAATAGCGTTTCGGTCGCAAGATGGAAGTTACCAATAGTGATATACCCTTCATCACCTTCTGCTGTAAAACATCCTGAAATAAACATCCATTCTGTTTTATCTGAAAGAAAACTGTCAATCACGTAATCTATCTGTGGAACTACATCAATGCGATCCGTACTTGTAAATGGAGGAGGCTGTTCAGAAAAATATGCTCCCACATGTTTGCTCCCGCAGAGCTCATCACTCAGACTGATATAGAAGCTTACATGATAGGTGACGCCTCCTTCCAGGGGTTGGATCAAAGGTGCTTGTATGTATTCAAAATAATCTGTTGTTTGACTCCGGACAAAAAAGCCGGCATACCCATCACCGGAATGAGCTAACTGATCGCCAAAAACATTGGAAGGCACATCTACAAAACCGGTTACATCACAAGCATTGAAATAATCGGAAGTACCGTTATTTCCATTTTCCCATGGAATACAATGTAAAAATCCACCTCCGATATTACTAGGACAGTTATCATAAGATTCAAAATCAGGATTAGGAACCAGGTTTTGAGCATATATGGAAAATGCAAAACCTATCCATACAGTAACCAATACTGTAAAGATTGCTTTGGTCTTGAATTTTCCTTTCTGAACATGCATAAATCGAATGTAAAAATAGAATCATTGACGTACTCATTGATTTTAGCTGCATTCTACTCATATACCTAATTGGCCCAGCTGCAAATACCTGTATCTGGCATCAAACGGCAAACGTATAGTTTCAGTAGATACCATTATCAGGTAATCGCTGACTTTTAAGGTGTAAAATGGAACCAACTCTATTCAGAATCACTCAGTAATCCCATGTATATGGGACGAAGCGGTTATTATTTTAAGATTACAGGCAACAATTCCGCCCAAAATGTATCTTTCCATCTATAATACCGGACGAGACCATAATTTCAATACTAATAATCGTTATATAAAAACGAATGTGTATATTTCTGCCTGTGAAATGGGCCAATTTCCTTCCTCTAGAGGTGTTTCGCCTGCTTTTCAGCACGTTATATATTTTCTTATTTCTTAACCAATTCTCTGGCTATTCAGGAATCTATACCGCTTAAAGGCTATGATTAAAAGATCCGCATTTTTTCTCTCACTGGCATTTGTGCTGACCGTGAGTATCGTTCGTGGACAGGATATCCACTTTTCCCAGTTCTACATGTCTCCGCTGACACTCAATCCGGCGTTGACAGGGGTGATGAACTGTAACACCCGTATCGTAGGAAACTACAGGAGCCAATGGGCTTCAGTGTTGGGCAACAATGCCTACAACACATACAGTGTTTCCTATGACCAGAAAATGCCTGTTGGGCGCTCAGATTACTTTGGGTTTGGAGGAAACCTATGGAGTGATGTTGCGGGATCTCTGGATTTTAAGACCTTAACGCTTAAATTATCAGGATCTTACAGCCGTCGCGTAGGTGGTGACCGCCACAAATCACATTATTTAGTAATAGGTGCTGAAGCCGGTGGCTCACAACGCAGCCTTGACTATACCAACGCGCAATGGCCATCTCAGGTAACAGATGGCGAACACGATCCTACTATACCCTCTGGCGAAGTAGATCTTCCTGACAATTTTCTCTTTGGCGATGTTGGACTCGGTGTATTATGGTTTTCTATCCTTGACAAAAAGACAAACTTCTACCTTGGTACAGCTATCAATCACCTGAACCAGGCTAACTTATCATTTTACCGCCCTGACAATGTTGAGGCGTATTATACCAAGATCGTATTACATGGTGGTGGTCAATTTCCTATGGGTGATAATATGTCATTGGTTCCCGGTGCAGTATTCTTCAACCAGGGACCTTCCATGGAGATCAATGCCGGTAACAGTTTCCGCTTCAACCTGGATGGCAATGACCAATCATTCCAGTTTGGTGGCTGGATCCGTTTAGCCCGCCACTTTGAAAAACCGCTGTTGGTGGATGCCTTCATTCTCTCCACGAGATTTGATTATTCCAACTGGGGTATTGGCTTTAGCTATGATATCAACGTATCAAGCCTCAGCCAGGAAAGCCGTGGAAATGGCGGTTTCGAATTTTCCGTCATCTATCTCGTTTGCGGCCCTCAAAGCCGTGGCGTCTACTGTCCTAAGTTCTAAACGTAAAATGAAGAATGAAAAATGAAAAATTCTCCTTGAGGGTTTTTCATTTTTCATTCTTCACTTTTCACTTTTCA
>JAGOIB010000076.1:0-1157 GCA_017995875.1 Saprospiraceae bacterium | reverse complement strand
TTTTCATTTTTCATTTTTCATTTTTCATTTTGATCCCCCCTTTGTCAGATTATAGTCCCATGACACAACTATTTTTTAACGACTTTAATGTAACTAAGGGATGTTTGGTAACACAAAAAATGAACCAAAGAACAAAACGAACGGTGTAATCACCACCGCTTCTACAACTTCAAGCAATAGCCTTGTACAAGGCACCAATGTTGAAGGAAATGTTCAGGCCGACAAAGACATACGCATAGATGGTACACTTCGTGGTACTCTAAATTGTAAAGGAAAAGTCATCATCGGCCCCACCGGATATATCACAGGTGATATCACTTGCGAAAATGCTGTTATCGAAGGCCGTTTTGAAGGCGTGCTGATTGTCGGTGATGTGCTGCACGTGAAAGAGACTGCTAAAATCGATGGTGATGTCTTTACTCAAAAGCTGGTCGTTCAACCAGGTTCTATATTCAATGTTAAATGCAAAATGGGAGCGCAAAATGGTAGTCCACGCAAGGTGAACCTTGATGAAGGAGAGGCCGCAGAACTGGCTGCTCTCGGGAAAGCCAAAGTGACTATGTCGTGACAGCGAAGCCATCGCAGTCCAATCAATACCTTAAATACAGTGGGATGGCCCTGCAGCTCTTTGTGCTGCTGGGTGTCGGTGCATGGCTTGGCCAGTTACTGGATGCCAGGCTAAAAACACCAGACCCTTATTTTACCATTGCCTTCATTCTTCTGTTTACAACTGCCTTTTTCTATAAGCTTGTAAAAGATTTAAATCGCAAGGATGAGCCCTAGAAACTTTTTTCTCGGCCTGGGCATAACAACCTTGTTCCAGGTGGCCGTGAATCTGCTGTTGGTATGGATCATTATTCCATTAAGAGCACACCTGGGTTTTATCGGCGCTACCATCCTGGCTTTACTCATCTTTTGTGTCATGATGTATGTTGCCGCAAGGATACTTGCCAACAGCAAATTGACCCGTTTATACATTCAGTTGATCATGATCGCGGTCTTCCTGAAGATGTTGGTTTGCCTGGCATTAATTGTTATTTATAAAAAAGAATTTGAACCCGCTGATAATTCCTTCATCTGGCCGTTCCTGGTTGTCTATCTTAGTTCCACGATTTACGAAGTCATCTTTCTCGAAAAAGTAGGACGACAAAAACCAA
>JAGOIB010000075.1:5698-9649 GCA_017995875.1 Saprospiraceae bacterium | reverse complement strand
GCCTTCTTGGTAGCAGCTTTCTTCGTAGCCTTCTTAGGAGCAGCTTTAGGTGCAGCCTCAGGTGCAGCTACCGCAGCAGCCTTAGGTGCAGCCTTCTTCTTGGCCTTCCTTGCTTTCTTAGCTGGTTTAGCAGGGCTTAATCCTACTTTCTCTTTTACTGCGTCTGCAGCGTTACTAAGCGCTTCTTTAATATCGCCAAGTACGTTGGAAACAGAAAAGTTGCTTTCTGATCCGGAATCAGTAGGATTTGAGTCTCCTGGGTTAGCTGGAAAATCCAACATGCCTTGCTCTGCTTTGTCTTGCATTTTTTTTGATTTTTTATCCATGGTTGATACGTTTTAAGAAAAATAAGTAATGTCCTTTTTTAATTGATGCATCGAAAGTAAATCTAATAAATCGATTTATCGTGATTGCGCTAACAAAAATAAAAATCATTTGCATTCGTCATGCATCCAAATAATTTTATGATGATCATTTTTTCAATGAACATTACGCTCTTCTTGCTCTCTCCGAAGTATCGCCAGCGCAAAATGCAGGCGTGCATAATCGATGCTATCCCCCACCTGTTCCTTTATTTTACTCATGAGTTCACTATATCCACTGGCGCGCCATCCTTGCTTTGCGACGATCAGATCATCCGGTAAAAGGAACTGATGCAAATCAATATCCTCACCCTTCTCATATAACTTCGCAAGGTGACCGGTAATGGTGGAAAGGGCCATTTCTCTTTTCTTCGCGATCTCATCCAGCGTCAATCCCTGGCGAAATAAATCCAGTGTCTCGACATACGTCATCCCTTTAGGCTTCTTGATGATGTTCTGTTCCGTCATAAATCCGCGGATTGCATCTACAAAAGCCTGTCCATACTTGCGTGATTTAAAGTCTCCGACACCTGTCAATCTTGAAAATTCCTCCACCGTAAAGGGCCGGACCTCTGCCATTTCTTTCAATGTTCCCTTAGGAAAGATAGCATACGTGGGCAGTCCTTCTTCCTTCGCAAATTGTCGACACAACGTTTCAAGACGCTCCACCAACTCCTCATTAAACTTGACCTTTTTAGGCTTTTCCCTGATGACAGGCTCCTTGAGCGTCTCCGTCTGCCGCTGCAACGTAACCATTTTGTCATCAAACAATACTGCTTCGCTCAAAGGTGTACACTTTAATACCGAGTGTTCGATGTAGTCAATCTCCAGCAATCCCTGATTGATCATCTGGGTGATATAATGCATCCAATCCTTCCAGGAAATATTTTTACCTGCGCCGTATGTTTTGATTTGATGAAAACCCCGTTCGTAAATTTCCTTTCTTCCTGATCCCCTGATGACATCCACCAGCATATTGATCCCCACTGACTGATTACATCGCTTGCAGGCCGACAAGGCTATCTGGGCAAGTTTAGTTCCATCAAATCCTTCCAAAGGGCGCAGGCAATGGTCACAATGCCCGCATCCTGCCGAACGATATTCCCCGAAATAATTCAGTATCACATTCGTCCTGCAATTGGTCGCCTGGCTGTATTCCCATATGCGCTCCAGTTTTTCGGACTGCACACGCTTAAACGTCTCGTTGGCTTCACTATTGTTGATAAACTCCTTATACACCTCTACATCCCGAAAGCTATAAAACATCAAAGCATCCGCCGGCTGACCATCCCGGCCTGATCGCCCAATCTCCTGGTAATAGTTTTCGATATTCTTTGGAAGGTTGTAATGAATGATCCAGCGGATATTTGGTTTATCGATCCCCATACCAAAGGCAATTGTCGCACATACAATTTGAAGACGATCAAACTGAAAATCTTCCTGGACCCTCTTGCGTGTCACATTGTCGATTTCAGCATGATACGCTGCGGCTTTATAGCCATATTTCTTCAATGTCTCTGCAATTGATTCCGTTGTTTTACGTGCCAGGCAATAGATAATACCTGGCTGGCCTTCACGCTGTTTGACAAACTCCCTGATCTGCTCTATTCGCTGTATCCCTGCCCGAACTTCCATGTGGATGTTGGGCCGCTCAAAACTGGACAGATAGGTTACAGGATCCTTCAATTGCAATTGGAGGCGTATATCCTCTTGTGTAGCCCGATCTGCTGTCGCGGTCAATGCAACCACAGGTGCATTTGGAAAATAGCGAAGCAATCCGGGCAATTGGGCATATTCCGGCCTGAAATCATTACCCCAGATGGAAACGCAATGCGCTTCATCTATCGCGATAATAGAAATATCAAGTGGGGCGATGAATTCTATAAATTTTTGTGTGAGTGCTCTTTCAGGAGAGACATACAGGATTTTGAGTTGGCCATTGTGGATCTGCTCAAAAATCTGTCGGCTCTCTTCTGAGGATGTTCCACTATGTAAGGCACCCGCAACAATCCCATTGGCTCGCAATGATCTGACCTGATCGTTCATCAGTGAAATCAATGGCGAAATGACAAGGGCAAAACCGGGCTTCAATAAGGCAGGGAGTTGAAAGCAAACAGATTTACCACCTCCTGTAGGCATGATGACTAATGCGTGGCCACCTTCCAGCAGATGCGTGATGATTTCTTCCTGGTGGGGCCTGAACGTGTCAAATCCAAAATGGGTCTTGAGTGTCTGATGTAATATTCCAACTGGCATTGGTGGGGGAATTGTTTTCAATGAAATAATCTGGTGAATAAATATAAAACTAGGGTGTTTGCAGAAAAAATGCAAGGGGTGAGATAATCATTTTACTAACAAATTTTTGAAAAGCTGAAAAGGCTTAAGTGGCTGAAGATGCTAAAGAGGCCAAAGGGGCTTAGGTGTTCAGTAATCTGTTATCAGTGATCGGTATTCTGTGACCAGTATTCGGTAATCGGTAGGCAGTCTTCAGTGGGCAGTCTTCAGTAATCTGTAATCAGTCACACACAAACACACTCACACACCTCTCACGATCTTACGTTCTTACGCTCTTACAAGTGCCTTTCGGCATGGTAGGACGACCGCACCAAAGGCCCGCTCTCCACAAACGCAAAACCGCGTTTCATACCTTCTTCTTTATACATAGCGAAAGTATCCGGGTGCACAAATTCTGCTACTGCGAGGTGCATAGGAGTAGGTTGAAGATATTGACCGATGGTCAGCACATCACAACCATGTGCCCGTAAGTCATCCATTGCCTGCAACATCTCATCCTGGGTCTCACCTAATCCTACCATAATGCCTGACTTGGTTCGTTTGCCAAAGTCTTTAGTGCGTTGGATTTGCTCCAGACTGCGTTCATATTTAGCTTGAGGCCGGACGAGTCTATACAGACGAGGTACAGTCTCCATGTTATGTGAGACTACTTCCTGGCCACCTTCGATCATGCGAATGAGAGCATCCCAGTTTGATTTAACATCCGGAATTAACGTCTCTATAGTAGTATCAGGTGAAAGTTCTTTCACCTTAGTTACTGTCTGGTACCAGATTTCAGCTCCACGATCCTTGAGTTCATCGCGATTTACAGAGGTGATGACTGCATGTTTCACTTGCATCAATGATATGGCTTCAGCGACACGACGTGGTTCATCTTCATCATACTCATTGGGACGGCCTGTCTTGACAGCGCAGAAGGAACAGGACCGTGTACATACATTCCCCAGGATCATAAAGGTTGCAGTTCCGGCGCCCCAGCATTCACCCATATTGGGGCAATTGCCACTCTGACAGATGGTGTGTAGGTTGTAGGTATCAACCAGTTGGCGGACTTTACGGTATTCTTCGCCAATAGGGAGTTTAACCCGCAGCCAGTCGGGCTTTCGGGCGCGGGGTTGTTGTTCGGTGACTTGAAGGTCAATCATGAGGGGACAAAGTTAGGGGTTTCAACCGTAAGAGCGTAAGAACGTAAGAGCGTAAGAAGGGTTTAAGTCCAATTGACAATTTTTACTGCCACCTGCAGACTGGCAACTGATTACTGCTAACTGATTACTGGCTCTTCAGCCTCTTTCGC